>CAYQCG010000070.1:0-7784 GCA_964415925.1 uncultured Puniceicoccaceae bacterium
GGGAGGGAGCTCACGTCCAAATGCCTTCGACTCAGGGCACCTGGCAGTCATGTTGTATTGTCAAAGTTGAAGACTTACGTCGTATTCCTGAGACCATTCAGCCCGAGATGGCGGCTATGGCCTTTATTAATCCTCCCACCGCCTGGCGTCTCCTGCGTGATGCCAATCTCACTTCCGGAGAGTGGCTGATACAGAATGCAGCCAATTCAGCTGTCGGTATCAATGTGATCCAGATGGCCCGAAAGCTCGGATTCAAGACCATCAACCTTGTGCGGAGGGAAGAACTGATCGAGCCCCTAATGAAATTGGGAGCGGATCTGGTTCTGATGGATACCGATGATGCAATAAAAGAACTTCCGGGGCTACTGGATAATCAGTCGCCTCTATTAGCCTTGAACTCTGTCGGTGGTAAGAGCGCGATGCGCCTGATTAAGGCTTTGGGTAACGGAGGCACGCATGTTACATTTGGCGCGATGGCCTTTGAAGATGTTCGTTTTCCAACCCGTGAACTCATCTTCAAGGACATACGGCTTAAGGGTTTCTGGATGGATCGCTGGATCAAGACAAATTCCGCTCAGCGCGTGCAGGTCATGTTCGATAAGATCTATGACCTCCTGTCGACAGGTGTGGTGAACACCCCGGTTGAAGCCACGTACCCGCTTGATGATTACAAGAAAGCCCTCGAGCATTCGGCCCGGCCCAGACTGGGTAAAGTCCTATTCAAACCGGTTCAGTAATTTCCAGCCAGATCATCTCTCAACTCCACAAAAGGCGTTGACTGTCAGAGTCGCATCTGTCTAGATCGCTGGCTCTTTTATTCTAGGGCCAGATAGCTCAGTTGGTAGAGCAGAGGACTGAAAATCCTTGTGTCCCCAGTTCAAATCTGGGTCTGGCCACCACTTTCTGCTCTCGATCTCGCAGCTCAATTTGGAAATTTTCCTTACGCGCTTAACCAAGATGCGTTAATTCATAGTGCATGAGTAAATCTGATTAATGTTCTCTTAATGGGTGGCTAATAGATCTGAGCATCATTTACGAAATCGCACTATACTTTCCCTGTTGAAGCATAAAATACTCTGACAATGCTTATTCATCGGTTCGTAATCTAAGTATAGAGCTTTCGCTCCTCTCGGAATCGCTTTCCAAACAAAAAAAGGCGAGACCCGTAAGCCTCGCCTTTTGTGTATGCGTAGAAAATGGACTACTTATGTTTTGAAAGAATGAATTTCACGAAGAAACGGACCTGGATTCTCCAGTCTCTGAAGTTCACCTTTCCGTCATTGTTATAATCAAACTGCGGATCGAAGGGTTTCCCTCGGCGTGAGTTCTTGAAGGCCTCACGGAAGAGCTGGAAGTCTTTGCGGTCGATCACACCGTCACCGTTGGCATCACCCGGGATGGGTTCAGGGCCGGTCTCAAACTGTAGGCCGATAATGACCGGATCGTGGTCCGAGGCGCGAAAGGGTGTACTACCATCAAAATAACCAACCGGATTGAAGTCTTGATCGTAATCAATCACGGCGGGTTCATCCGCATTAATATGCCACTCTGAGACACCCGTGACATTACCGGTAATGGAACCACTGGTCAGGGCATGATCGAGGTATCCGGCCTGCCCGTCGAAGACGAAAGTGTATGCGCTGGTTCCGACGAATTGCTCGACCAGATCGCTGAAGCCTCCGCTTTCCAGTGTCGTAATCGGATCTTCCTGACCATAGGCGTTGAGGTCACCAATAATCATGAAATCCTCATCCCCTGAGCCTGTAGGATCGCCTGCCAGCCAGTTGAGCAACGCAATGGACGCGTTGGTGCGAGACAGGTTGTTGTTGCCCTGGCCATCGCCCTGGTCTTCATCCCCGGCGATACCGGTCAGACTGCCCTTGGATTTCAGGTGGTTGACGATAACAGTGAAAACCTCTCCCGATTCATTGTGGGTGAAAGTGGCCGCCAGTGGTGCACGGTGGCGCTGGTTGTCGATGGGATTCGCCTGTCCCTGCAACTGTGTGAATTCTCCCGTAGTCAGGGTTTCAACGGTTGTCCCCGGTGCCAGTCCCACACTTGACGGTTTATAGATGAAACCAACGGCAATCTCATCCGTGCCGAGTTGAGGGACTCCCGGGTCGACAAACGCATAAGTCCCTGCACCGGCTACTGTGTTGACCCGCTCAACCAGTTCGGCAATGGCGCTATTGGATCCGTAGCCATCGTTTTCAATTTCAATCAGCCCGAAGATATCGGCATCCATTTCGACCAGTGCATTGACGATCTTGTCGGACTGTCTTTCAAATTCAGAGAGAGTGTCAGCACCACGGGATGTGGGGAAGCCTCCGCCCATACCATCGCCATTGAAGTAATTGAGGACATTAAAGCTGGCGATCTTGAGATTGCCTCCGACCGAATCCGGTGAAAACGGACGTGGATTGCCCGTAGCGAAGGTTGGAGGTACGGTTGGATGGAGGCGGTAGTCTACGGTAATGCCTCCGGTGGGCGTATCGATCTGGCCGGAGTCAATGACACCCGTGAGGTTATTGACAGTATCACCCGCACGAAGGACGATGCCCGGTGCCGATCCCAGGTAGGGAACAGGATCCGGGTTATCACCAAAGGTGCCCACATCCTGTCCGTCATCCAGAACGAGGAACCTGCGCGCGTTTTCGTCTGCCAGTAATGCAGCACCTGATGAGAGCGGCGGGAAGACGTTCGTAGGCTGGAAGAGACGTCCCGGAATACCCGAATCATCCGGAGTGGAGAGCGTCAACTGACCATAACGGCCGAGGAAGAAGTTCTGGGAGACCGTCAGGGTCTGCGGGAAAGTCACCAGCATCCCTTCGTATTGCTCAAATTCTCCATTGAAGCTTTCCGGTCCCATTACATTAACCGGTGTTACGCTATTACCGCTGGAATTAATGGTGATGTCCGTAATGAAATTCAGCTCGGTCAGGCCGTTGAATTCAGACACGGTTCCGGTCACTTGCACCAGATCGCCGGGTTGAACATCAAAGCCAAACCAGGTTGTATTGGCTGCTGGAACGAAAACAAAGATGCCTTCGGATGTCGTTGGATCGGAATCCTGATCGGGATCCTCTTCCTGGACGAAGAAACCGCTGAGTTCGTCGGATCCCTGAAAGTCACCGACCACGATACCTTCAATCGTCACCAGGTTACCCAGCATGTTAGGTGTGTCAGTACTACCCTGGATTTCGGGGATCTTGACAAATGTCGGTGTGACGACAGCACATCCGGGAAGCACCTGGCCGACGTTGAGCGAGCCCGGGCTCTCCGCAACTCCTGCGATCCAGGTAAAGTCTTCGGGTAAAGAGCCTGTCCCGGTGAGTTGCAGGGATGTGCCGATCGGGGTGCTGGAGGATTCTTCTACTCCGATATCGGTACTGAGTAGCCCTGAAGCGGCACTGTTAGTGGCGGTAAAGGAACCTTCATAGCTGAGGAACTGAAGGACACTACCCACACCATTGACCAGTGCGATTCCATCTGGACTACCGTTTTGAACACCCACAATATTGATACTGAAGGCACCGTAACCACCGCACTCATCGTCTATGGTCTCAAGTGAAAGGTCAGTAGTCTCATAGGGTTCGCCAGTTGCACCATTGTAGAGAATTAATTTCCAGCCTGTCAGGTCAGTACCGGCCTCTCCCGCGATTTCGATGAACTCACCGACATCTGCGCCTTCATTGTCATAGTGGATTTCATTGATCCAGACATTGGGAACAGCGCAGGCATTCGGCATGCCGGGGGTTTCATCTCCCAGATCAAAGTCGCCGACAACAAATGTTCCTCCGCAATCGAAGACATGTGCGGGAACAAAGTCGCCCTCAGGACCTACGAGATTGCCTGAATAGACTGGTTCGGTTCCTGTCCCAATGATCCCCACACTGTCGATGACGGTGGTCCATGGTTCAATTTCTAGAACACCGTCATCGTTCGTGTCTAGGTCATCACCGTCCAAACCTGTGAAGTTCTGTACCAGAAGATGGGTTACGTTATCACCGTTTTCAAAGTTAAGGCTGGTAACAAAGTCGGCTGTTCCAAGCGAGTAGGTGCCCTCGGCGGCCACGAAATAGCCATTGCTGTCAAGTGTCTGGCCTGTCAGGTCAACCACTGCCTCAATCACGCCGCTTCCGCCAGTGCCATCGCCGATGACAATATAGGAAAGTCCATTGAGGCTTCCATTGGGTTCTCCCAGCAGCTCAAAGAACTCATCATTATCCGTACTGGGTTGATTGATATGGATTTCACTGATCAAGACAATCGGGGGTGGTGTGATACCGCCTTCAAAGGTCTGTCCCGCATTAATAAATCCCGGGCTATCGGTGGCTGGTGATTGCCAGGTGAAATCCTCGGCGACGGATCCCGTCCCCACCAGTTGGAGTGAATCTCCGATGGATGTTGTGCTCGGTTCCGACACACCAATGTCGGTTGACAGTAAACCTGCTGCAGGGCCGTCTGCGGCTGAAAAAGTTCCTTCGTAGCTCAAAAACTGAACCACATTTGAACTACCATCCACCAGGGCCAAGCCATCGGGGAAACCGTTTTGTATGCCGGTTATCGGAAAGCTGAGTACGCCGAAGCCATTGCTTTCATTCGGGATAAACCCAACAAGATTCTCTGTATTATACTGTGCACCTCCGTTACCATTGTAGAGGACGATGCTCCAGCCGCTCAGGTCGGTTCCTGCGGGTCCGGCGATTTCGACGAACTCGCCTGTATCAAGGCCGTCATTATCGTAATGAAATTCGTTGATGAAGACGGGTGTTTGCGCATGGGCAACGGTGCCTGGAATAGTTGCAGACACGCTGAAGACGAGCAGGGCCAGTCTACGAAGAGATGCTTTCATGGTGAGAGTTTTTAGATATGGGTTAGGTGGGCAGGATGCCCGTTGGATCAAAGCTGAATCACGTAAGAAAATGATTCAGACTTTCATAAACGTGGCTGATTTTCTAGACCGATAAAACAGAGTCAACAAACAACATGAGCCATAAGGAATCTTAATCACATATATAAGGTGTTTATTACGGCCTGGATAAATTATTCATTCTATTTATTTGAGAAATAGATATAAATAAGCACCGGACTCTAAATATCCGGTGCTTATCAGATACAATTTAAATAAAAGCTACACTCTTTCCGGGATAACATATGGGGAACGATAGTCGCGCTTCAGGTGACTATTGGCTTCATCGTCATCGATAAAGCGTTCAGCCAGACCGTCGAAGCGGAGTTCCCGACCAACCCTGTAGGCGATGTTCGAAATATGGGGCAGAACCGATGATTTGTGTCCAACCTCGACGTCGCATGCCAATAGGTTCTGATTCTGGGCACGAACGGCGCTAATGAAGTTGGCGAAATGGCCGCCTCCGCCGCTGCCGGCTAGGTTCATTGGATCATATTCCTCGTCTGAGCTATCATTCGAATCGGAACCTGGACCTGGCTCATATTTTCGTCCGAAGAAAGTTTTCCAGTTGCCTCCGGAATCGATTTCAAGGATACCATCGCTTCCATAGAAGAAGTTTCCGATCGTTGTCCCGTGTTCTCCGAATTCGCCGTTGGTCATGAGTCCGCGGGTTTCAAATTGCAGAAGGGTGCCGTCATCATACTCCATAAGCGATGTCTGGACATTCGGAGTTTCCTGAGTCGAATCATAGACGTAGTATCCGCCTTTTGAAGAAACCTTGACGGGTGCGTCGTCACGGTTCAGACCCCAGCGGGCGATATCAAACTGGTGTGGTCCCTGGTTGCCGGTATCGCCATTTCCAAAGGCCCAATGCCAATGCCAGTTGTAGTGAACATAATTGGGATTAAACGGGCGATAGCCAGCCGGGCCAAGCCAGAGGTCATAATCAAGTCCAGCAGGTACCGGGGCATTGGCTGGCTTACCAATATCTTTACGTGGTTTGTAGCACATGCCCCGTGCCATGTAAACTTTACAGATGCCGCCATCGTGCAGGAACTTCATTGCTTTCATGGTTTTTCCGCGCGAACGATTCTGATATCCTATCTGGACGATGCGGTTATAGCGGCGAGCGGCTTCGATCATTTTCCGGCCTTCCCAGACACCGTGTGAACTGGGCTTTTCACAATATACGTGCTTTCCGGCCTGACAGGCCCAAATAGTGCCCAGTGCATGCCAATGATTCGGAGCAGCGATCGCCACAGCGTCGATTTCCTTATCTTCGAGGACACGCCGGATATCCTTCTCTGTTCCCGGACGCAGCTTCTGGTGCTCCATTGCCAGTTTAATGCGTTCTTCATATATTGTTTCGTCCGGATCACAGAGCGTCTTGACCATCACATTGTCCATCTTGGCAAAGTTCTCGATCAAGGACTTACCACGACTGTTGATGCCCATAACGGCGACATTGATTTGCTCGTTAGCACTGTGGAGGCTCGCCCTTGCTTTCGTGGATGAAAGGGCAGAGGTTCCGAGTACACTCACTCCTGTAGCGGCGGCACCACTACGGGAAAGGAAGGAGCGGCGGGATATTTTGTCAGATTCTTTTTGCATATGCTTCAACATGAATTATCAGGTTAATGTGAGAGTAAATCGTGTCATTCGTCAGCGGGTATAATTCGCATAGGCTGCGGACATTTCTTCGCTGCCCATGCTTCCTTCATAGACAATCAGTTTGTATTTGAAACGTGCTGTTTCGCCTGTTGGTATCCGGAAATTGAAAGGCTTTGCGTCATTGTTTCCATGTGCCTTTTCGAAAACGGATTGTCCTAGCGGATTCGCCGAAAATAGGCCGTAGGCACGGGCGTGCCAGTAGGTAGGATAGTTCACGCTTTCAGGATGGTTGAGGATCGCAATGCCTATCATTCTGCCTTCGTATTCACCTTCCAGGCGAACCCATTCAGCGCGTCTGCCCCAGATGTCATCTGCAGACTGTCCGCCTCTTGAACTCAGGTATGAGGCATTACCGGTCTTTTCACGCAGCCAGTCCGCAACCCGGATGGCAAACATGCCTTCCTTGGTGTCTTCAAAAGTAACCGCTTCGTCCAGTGCGGTCAGATCAATCGTAAAGTCTATACTCCGCTCTGTCTCAGTATGTTCAAAGATCATCATTCGCTCCTCGACCATAAGGACGCTACCGTCTTTATCTATCCAGTGCGAGCGGGTTCCAAGGATTGCCTGTTCCGGTGTAATCGCTTCCTGAGTAACTTCCTGATGTGCGATGCGTGTGGGCGGTTCATTATCCTGCCAGTAATTATTACCATTGACTTCCCCCAAGCTTCCATAGGTGAAAAAGACACCGAAATGGTGTGGGTGATCATCACTTTCATCAGGTATTGCTTCAAGGGGATATGCCCTTTGGATTCGTACCTGAGAGGGTGCATAAACCGGATAGAGAACGGGCTTGGCAAAATCGTCGTCAAAACGATAGGTCGTGAAATGTTCACCACCCAGGATAACCTTTATCTGCTGGTCTTCCGTCATAAATTCTGTGTCAGGGGCTTCACTTACTGAACACCCAGCAACTATGAGAAGGGCAAAAGCTGTCGATAATGATAATAGATGGGTTGCTTTCATAATATGATGTTTAGGGTAATTGTCGTATTTTAAGCTCAATTTACAACACGTGTGTGATTATATATACCGAAACATCACCTCTGGGCAAGCGAAACCTTTATGCGGAAACTTATCCTTCTCCTCTTCATTATCGAATCGACCTTTTTTAGTATATAATCAAACTCGAATGTATGAGGATGTTTGTTGCCCTGTTCTATCTCGCAGCCTCACTGGAGGCCTCTTAGCTGGATGGCGTGAT
>CAYQCG010000071.1:0-7729 GCA_964415925.1 uncultured Puniceicoccaceae bacterium
ATTACCAAAACGGCTCCAATAGGCACTTCATCCGCCGTCCAGGCATTCAATGCCTGATTATAAGCCAGACTCATGAAGTATTGATCATCCTGCTTCAGGGCCGAAGGATGCATCTTTTCAAAAGGGCAGGGCGGTCCCTCGCGCTTTTCCGGTTTCATATAAAGGAGGGTGTCAGGCTTCGTGCTTGACGCAAGCCGCTTTGTTGCTCACTCCGTATAGCTCGCATGCTGAATCCTAACCCTCTTTTGCATGCCGATTCCTGTTTTATGCAAGACCCAGATTCTGTAGAAGTAGAAGGTAAGATAGTCTCGGTTCTCCCGGGCACGATGTTCCGTGTCGAATTAGCCAATGGGCATGTCGTTCTGGCGTCCATCAGCGGAAAACTGAGAAAGAATTTTATCAAGATTACCGTCGGTGACCAGGTGAAGCTGGAAATGAACACCAAGGATGTCACCAAAGGCAAAATCACCTATCGCCTACGTAATACCCGTCAGAACACCAACGCCCCCATTCGCAGTTACGGTCCCAAAAGAAGAAGGTAATACACCCAAGTATCAGGAGGTCCCTGTTGTGAAAAATCTCGTCCTATTCACCTTATTTATCCTGACATTTGTTCAACAGCTTGGTGCGGCAGCCGACGGCTTTATTATGACGGTTTCGGGTCCCATCCATCCGGAACAAATGGGCATGACCCTCATACACGAGCACATCCTTGTCGATTTTATCGGTGCGGAGGAAACCGGCTATCACCGATGGAATAAAACAGAAGTCGCAGAAACCGCCTTACCTCACCTTGAGGCAGTGAAATCACGTGGCCTCGATACCTTCTTCGAACTGACTCCCGCTTATATTGGACGTGATCCGGAACTGCTTGAAATCCTCGTAAAGAAAAGCGGACTTCAGATTGTTACCAATACCGGCTATTACGGCGTCAGGGAAAACAAGTTCGTTCCACAATACGCCAAAGAGGCAACCGCGGAAGAACTGGCCGCTCGTTGGATCAGCGAATTTGAAGACGGCATTGAGGACACCGGCGTTCGGCCCGGATTCATCAAGATTGGCGTCGATCGCGATGACGTCCTCTCAGATATGCACCGGAAAATTGTCACTGCCGCAGCCCTGACCCACAAGGCAACAGGCCTGACCATAGTTTCACACACCGGTCCCGATGGTCCGGCTTTCGCGCAAATCGAACTGCTCAAGTCGCTCGGAGTCTCGCCCTCCGCCTTCGTTTGGACACACGCTCAAGGTGGTACTTTACAAGGTTATCTGAAGGCATATCGTGAAAGAGCCTGGATCTCTCTGGATAATTTCAGGAATGGTAGAGGCAGTCGTGTCAAGGGGATGTCGCGCCTGGAATGGTTCGTTGATACTCTATCTAAACTGAAAGCAGAAGGTGTCCTTCACAAAGTGCTGATCTCACATGATTCCGGTTGGTATCGGGTAGGAGAGGAAGGTGGCGGCCAGTATAACGGTTACACCGATATCTTTGACTACCTTGTCCCCGCGCTAAAAGAGCACGGATTTTCAGAGAGTGATATTGAAATGCTCTTGATCCGGAATCCGCGCAAGGCATATACAATCAGCAGGCGACTCATCAATTCGGGCACTTGAAATAAAGCCCCGATTACCTTAGATTACTTTTATAATTTGTAATTTTTCATACGCCCGATTGGTCGGGAATTTTACCTTGTTCTGGTAACTCCTCCTGTGTGATACTTACGTTTTAACCCGTAACTCAATAAGGAACAATATCATGCCCTCTATACTTGCTCCCAACATGGTTGGGTCCATCGGCAACACGCCCTTAGTTAAACTGAATCGCATTGCTGAAGGACTCCCCGGCAATGTCTACGTCAAGTGTGAGTTTTTTAATCCGCTCTCCAGCGTGAAAGACCGCATAGGCATGGCAATGATCGAAGCTGCCGAACGTGACGGTAAACTCAACAAGGACAGCGTTATCGTCGAACCGACTTCCGGGAACACCGGTATCGCTCTTGCCTTCGTGGCTGCAGCCAAAGGTTACAAATGTGTCCTTACCATGCCCGAAACAATGTCCATTGAGCGTCGTGTCTTGCTCCGTTTGCTGGGTGCCGAAATCGTCCTCACACCCGGACCCAAGGGCATGCCGGGAGCAATTGAAAAAGCCAACGAAGTCCTCCTTGAATATGGGGATCGTGGTTTCCAGCCCCAGCAGTTTGATAATCCCGCAAATCCCGAAGTCCACCGACGGACCACTGCCGAGGAAATCTGGGACGCTACCGACGGGCAAATCGATGTCTTTGTTTCAGGTGTCGGAACTGGCGGTACGATTACCGGCGTTTCCGAAGTCATCAAACAACGCAAAGATATCAAGACGATCGCCGTAGAACCTGAAAACAGCCCTGTCATTTCAGGGGGGAAGCCCGGCCCTCACAAGATCCAGGGTATCGGTGCCGGATTCATTCCGAAAAACCTGAATATGGATATCGTGGATGAGGTTATCCAGGTTACCAACGACAATTCTTTCGATACTGCACGTAAGGTTTCTATGACTGATGGATTGCCCGCCGGTATCTCCTCGGGTGCGACTATCTGGGCTGCCCTTGAAGTCGCCAAACGTCAGGAAATGAAAGACAAGATGATTGTTGTGATTGCCGCTAGCCCAAGTGAGCGTTATCTCAGCACGCCATTGGCAGAGAGTATTCGTAACGAGGTCGCCGGATTGACCGCTCAGACCGTTTAATTGCTTTTGATTAGTTATTTAGGCCGCATCCATAGGGGTGCGGCCTCCTTTTTGTTCGCTTATTTGGAGCCGCCAGACTTGTGTGCTATACTCTGGCATGTCTCATGAATCTTGCATCGTCTGGTTCAGGCAGGATCTTCGCCTGGAGGATAACAGCGCTCTAGCCAGTGCGATCCGGTCCGGGCGTAAAATTGTTCCTGTCTATATCTGGTGTCCGGAAGAGGAAGGGGAGTGGGCTCCGGGTGGGGCTTCCCGCTGGTGGCTGCATCATGCCTTGGGCGATCTTGATCAGCAGCTGCGGAAATACGGTGGACAGCTCATTTTGCGTAACGAAAAAGCCGAAGAAGCCCTTTTCTCCCTCATCAGGGAAACCGGTGCCAGGGCAGTCTACTGGAATCGCCGCTATGAGCCGGATTCAATTAAGCGCGACACGTTACTAAAAAGCAAACTTCAGGACTATGGCGTCGAGGCAGTCAGCGAGAATTCCAGTCTCCTCCATGAACCTCACACCATCGAGAACAAGCAGGGAGAACCCTACAAGGTATTCACCCGCTACTACAAACAATGCCTAACCTTGGAAACGCCGGATATTGCTCATGTCGATTTCACGGAATTTAAAGTCCACGACGATGATGTAAGCTCTCTTCCTCTTGAGTCGCTCAAGCTTCTGCCAGAAATATCGTGGGATGGTGGCCTGAAGTCTGTCTGGGATCCTACCCGCGCCGGTGCTGTGGCAAAGCTGGATGTATTTGAAAAAGTGGTCCTCTCAAATTACGGCAAGCTTCGCAATCGCCCGGATATTGAAGGAACTTCCCGTCTTTCCCCGTTTTTACACCATGGCCAGGTCGGTCCCCGTGAATTACTGCGCCGCTTTGGGGAAAGGAAAGACTCAGGCACACAGAAATTTATCGCTGAAATATACTGGCGTGAGTTTGGCTACCATATTTTGTATCATTTTCCGGATACAACTTCCGAGCCTCTACGGCCGGAGTTTAACGAATTTCCCTGGCAGGATAATGATAAGCTCCTCAAGCGATGGCAAAATGGCGAGACCGGGTTTCCCATCGTTGATGCGGGTATGCGGCAGCTTTGGGATACCGGCTGGATGCACAACCGCCTCCGCATGAATGTCGCCTCACTTCTTGTCAAACATATGCTCATCCCCTGGCGTCGAGGCGCTGAATGGTTCTGGGACACGCTGGTGGACGCTGACCTTGCCAGCAATACACTCGGTTGGCAATGGGCCGGCGGCTGTGGCGCAGATGCGGCACCGTATTTCCGGATCTTTAATCCCATCCTTCAGGGTAAGAAATTTGATCCTGAAGGCGATTTTGTCCGCCGCTATATCCCAGAATTGAAAAAACTGCCTGACGAGTATATCCATGCTCCCTGGGAAGCTTCCTCAACTCAGTTGAAAGATGCTGGAATTGAAATGGGTAAGGATTATCCTTATCCTGTCATCAAGCATGAAGAGGGACGCGCACGTGCCCTCAAGGCGTTTGAGAAATTGCAGGAACGCAAGAAAGCCCTGGCATGAGCACCCGTAAAAAGAAGGCGCGCCACCTGGTTGTTATTCTCGGTGATCAGCTTGATAAGGATTCGGCCGCTTTCGACGGTTACGATATCGAGTCAGATTGCGTCTGGATGGCCGAAGCCAGCGAAGAATCCACCCATGTTTGGTCCCACAAGCAGCGGATTGTCCTTTTCCTATCCGCCATGCGGCACTTTCGTGATCTCTTGTACCAGCGAAAGTATTACGTGGATTATCATGAATTGGGTGAAGGCTCGCTCAGTGATCGGCTCCGGAGTAGCATGAAACAGCTCAAGCCGGAAAAGGTTATCATGGTTGAGGCTGGGGATTACCGCGTCCGGGAAGCGATCCTGTCCACTTGCAGGCTTGCCGGTGTCCCGCTTGAGGTACGAACCGACCGCCACTTTATCTCAACCTTGGAGGATTTTAAAAAGCATGCGACAGGCCGCAAACAGCTTCGCATGGAATTCTTTTACCGGGAAATCAGGAAACGTACAGGTATCCTTATGGAAGACGGTCAACCGGTTGGTGGCAAATGGAATTACGATGCCTCAAATCGTGCGAGTTTCGGAAAGAAAGGTCCTCAGGATTTACCCGATTGTGCCCTGTTCCAGCCGGATAAAACCACTCGCGAGGTCATCAGCCTTGTCAAGGAACGTTTCGCAGACCATCCCGGGTCACTCGATAAATTTATATGGCCTGTTACACGGGAGCAGGCCCTGAAAGCGCTCAAGGATTTTATCAAGTTCCGGTTGCCCGATTTCGGTAAATTCCAGGACGCCATGTGGTCAGACGAACCGTTCCTCTATCATGCCCGTCTTTCTTCATCATTAAACCTCAAATTGCTCAATCCTCGCGAGGTCATCGAGGCTGCCGAGGAGGCCGGCAAACTTGATCAAGCCCCTCTCGAAGCGGTTGAGGGTTTCATTCGGCAGATTCTGGGTTGGCGGGAGTATATCCGGGGTATCTACTGGCTCCATATGCCTGAGTATAAGGAGCTGAACGCCCTTGAGGCTGCAGAGCCTTTACCGGATTTCTACTGGACCGGTGATACATCGATGGAATGTATGAAGCAGGCTATCGGTCAGACACTCGACTTTGCCTACGCCCATCATATCCAGAGATTGATGGTCACCGGGCTCTACGCGCTCCTCCTGGGTGTTCGCCCACAGGCCGTCCATGAATGGTATCTGGCAGTCTATATCGATGCCGTGGAATGGGTTGAACTACCCAATGTCCTCGGCATGTCACAATTTGCCGATGGTGGTATCATGGCTTCCAAACCCTACTCCGCCACGGGTAAATATATTCAGCGCATGAGCAATTATTGCAGCCGATGCCCTTTCAATCCTGCTGAATCTACGGGTGAAAGTTCCTGTCCCTTTACCACCCTTTATTGGGATTTTCTCTTGCGGCATGAGGCCCTTCTCAAGGATAATCAGCGTATGAGTATGCAGTTGCGCAATCTTCAGCGCCTCAATAAAGGCAAGCGCGCAGCAATTAGCCGCCGGGCCAGTGAAATTCGAAAAGCACCGGCACAGAAACAACAGGGCCAGCTCCTTCTCGCATGAAAATCATCATCACGGGTGCGACTGGGCTTGTTGGTACGCCCCTGACCGCGGTTCTCAAAGCCATGGGTCACGACATCTGGCGTGTTACCCGCAACTCGTCCACTCCTCAGGATATTGCCTGGGACGTGGACAGGAATCAGCTCGATACCGGAAAACTCAGTGGTACTCAAGGCGTCATTAACCTGGCCGGGGAAAATATCGCTGGTGGTCGTTGGACGAAAGCTCGTAAACAACGTATCTATGATAGCCGCATCAAGGGGACGCGTCTGCTCATGGATTCTCTTGCCGCCCTGGAACAGAAACCTGCGTTTTGGCTCAATGCCTCTGCTACCGGTTTTTACCGGCAAGAGGCCGAAGCTGACGAGTCCTCTCCGCCGGATGACAGCTTTCTCGCTAAAGTCTGTATCGACTGGGAAAATGAAGCCCGCCGGGCAGAGGAGTGGGGGGCACGCGTAGCCCTTTTTCGGATAGGAGTTGTCCTCAGTCCGGATGGTGGTGCTCTTGCGAAAATGTTGCCCGTTTTCAAGTTAGGTCTGGGTGGTCCGGTCGGCAGTGGATATCAGCATATGAGCTGGATTGTTCTGGACGACGTTGTCGCCACCTTTGCTTCCGCGGTAAATGACGACCGTTTCAATGGACCTGTTAATCTGGTGGCACCCGAACCGGTTACGAACCGCGATTTTTCAAAAACATTGGGTACTGTGCTGGGTCGACCAGCATTTATGCCTGCGCCTTCCTTCGCTTTAAAAATGCTTTTCGGTGAAATGGCGAATGAAACGGTTCTCGCTGACTTCAGGGTTAAGCCCGCCAAATTGCAGGAGCTGGACTACAGCTATAAGTATCCCAGGTTGGAGGATGCGTTGAACTATTTATTGGGTAAGGCTTGAACTCGGCAGGGTTTTTGGCCGCAATCTATCCAATGCGAGCTGTTGTGCAAAGGGTCAGTCAGGCTTCTGTTACAGTCAATGGGAAGATAATGGGTTCGATCACCAGGGGCCTGCTTGTATTTCTGGGCATAGGGGAGAAAGATTCGGATGAGGATATCGATTGGCTGGCCCGTAAGATCCCCCAGATACGCATTTTTGAAGATGATAATGGTTTAATGAACCGGTCTGTTCAGGAGATCGATGGCAATATCCTCCTGATCAGTCAGTTTACCCTCTATGGAAACCTCCGCAAGGGCACACGGCCTTCCTTTAACCGGGCCGCTCCGCCCGAAATTGCCGTGCCCATGTATGAGCGCTTCAACCTGGCCCTTCAGGCGGCCTTGGGTAAACAGGTTCCTTCTGGCGTCTTCGGCCAGCACATGGATATCGCCGCACTGAATGACGGGCCCGTTACCCTCATTCTGGACACCAAAGACAAGCGCCTTTAGCGTCTCAATTCGGCAAGACGGTCCGGATTCTTCCGGATGCATGGCTTCAGTTCTGTATCAACCATCAGGATATGGTTGGTCACCCAGTTGAGCAGCAGCTCATGGATTTCGTTTGCTAATCCTATACTCGCACCTTCTGTCAGCAGGCGTTCCTTGCTTCTCTGGAATAATATGATGAAGTTCTGGTGTGCACTCTGGTTCAAACCCGCTGCTCTACAGTTATAACAGGCGAATATCTTCTCTTCATTTTCAAAGTGCGATTTGATATACTGCTCCATGAACTCGAGTAAGGTCTCCAGTTGCTCGGTCGTGTCTCGGCGAAAGATAGCAATTTCCAGTTTGTTAAGTTGTTGGAGCAGGCAATTGTGCTCGTGGTCAATTTGGTCGTGACCCGTTTCATATTCTTTTCGCCATGCTAACATCGTATTCCTTCCATAAGGGAGTGTCCTGCCTATAAGGTTTCTTCGCTGTTTTTTGCTTTTCCTATATGGAATACTTAAGGAATAAGTCCGTTAGCTTGCAATAAA
>CAYQCG010000072.1:0-7705 GCA_964415925.1 uncultured Puniceicoccaceae bacterium
GCGTGCGCACGCCCTGATCAATTGCCATCAGGTGCTTCTGATCGTTGGCGTTGGTCCTCTTCGGCCGATCTAATGTCAGGATCCCTATCTTACCGGCGGTATTCGTGTATTTAGACATCGTTCGTCCCTGTGGCCTCGCCCCTCGTAAGGCACAGGCCATCCATGCACTTTCCCGGATTCTCGTCGATAAACACAATGGCGACGTCCCTAATGACCTCGAAGGCCTTGAGGCTCTCCCCGGCGTCGGCCACAAGACCGCCTCAGTCGTCAAGGTCCAGGCCTTCGGTGAGCCTGCTTTCCCTGTTGACACCCACATTCACCGCCTCGCTCAACGCTGGGAACTCACAAAAGGTAAAAACGTCAGCCAGACCGAGGCCGACCTCAAGAAACTTTACCACCCCGCACACTGGACCCGCCTGCACCTCCAGATCATCTACTACGGCCGCGAGGTCTGCCCCGCACGGCAATGCGACGGCCTTCGCTGTGACCTCTGCCAGCACATGTTCCCTCGCCGTAAAACCAGGAAAGCCATCACGAAGGGATAGTTTACGGTGCTCTTTCGTAAGTTACTTCATATCCATAGGCAGGACTAGCCATCTGGAAAGGCATCCCGGAGTCATATTGGATGACTAACTTTCGTTTACCAAGCCACTCTACAGACACTTCAGCAAGTGCCTCATTTAATGCTAGAATCAGGTAACCGTCCTTATGCGGATCCTTGATCTTCTCTTTTTGACGTGAAAGCACAACACATGTGTAGTATGCATCACCCGCCCATGTGTGGGCATGAATGACCACAAATTTATCATAGATATTCGGGTGAGGATTTTCGTATATGCTAACTACTTCGAATTCTGGGCTTAAGTCCAGTACTCGGCTAAGATAAAAATAGCCCACGATCACTAAGACTGCTGCAATTAAGATAGTCCCTACTATTGGGAATGGTGCCTACTTTTCTTCCTTGGCCTCATCCATCAAATATACCAATACGACTCGCTTCTCACTAGCCAGCCTTTCGTGCATTTTCTAGTATTTTCCTGGTTACATTAACTCTGTTTCGCTGTGTCTATTTGTGAGATTCTGTCCTCTGGTTATGTCATTATGTCGCAATTTAACTGGTGCTTCATGGTCTTTTATGCTTTATATCAACGACTTAACGATCTAAACCTCTGACCTTCGCTGGCCTGTTTCCTGCAAGTTCCAAAGCATGAATTTAGACCTCAATCGCTTTACCGAAAAAGCCCGTGAAGCCGTCATGGAGTCGCAGGCGGTGGCACGTCGCCACCAGCATCAGCAGGTGAGCGGGTTTCACTTATTGGCCGCCCTCATGCAGCAGGATCGTGGCATCGTTCCCGCTGTCCTCGAAAAACTCCAAGTCCAGCCCAGCGCCGTCGAATTGGCCGTCGAACGGGCACTCGACAGAATTCCCGCAGTCCAGGGCGATATCGATGCCTCCCGTATCTTCATCACTCCCGAATATCAGGATGCCCTGAACAAGGCCGAAACCTTCGCTAAACGCCTCAAGGACGAATACTTTAGTGTCGAGCACCTCTTCCTCGGTCTCCTCGAAACCGATAAAAGCAAGGACCTCACCAAATTCTTCCAGAGCTTCACCCTCGACAGCAATAAAGTCCTCGCCGCCCTCAAGGACGTTCGTGGTAACCAGCGTGTCACCTCCGACAATCCAGAGGCTACTTATCAGGCCCTCGAAAAATACGGTATCGACCTCGTTGAGCAGGCAAAATCCGGCAAAATGGATCCCGTTATCGGGCGCGATGGTGAAATCCGACGCGTAATCCGTATTCTTTCCCGCAAAACCAAGAACAACCCTGTCCTCATTGGCGAGCCTGGCGTCGGTAAGACCGCTATCGTCGAGGGCCTCGCCCAGCGCATCCTCCGTGGCGACGTCCCCGAAGGTCTGAAAGACAAAACCATCTTTGCCCTCGACATGGGAGCACTCGTCGCCGGTGCAAAATACCGTGGCGAATTTGAGGAACGACTCAAGGCTGTCCTCGCCGAGGTCAAGAAGTCCGATGGCCGGATCCTCCTCTTTATCGACGAACTCCATAATATCGTCGGCGCCGGCCGCACCGAAGGCTCCATGGACGCCGGCAACCTCCTCAAGCCCATGCTCGCCCGTGGCGAGTTGCACTGTATCGGTGCCACCACCCTCGACGAATATCGCAAATATATCGAGAAAGATGCCGCCCTCGAGCGCCGCTTCCAGACCGTCATGGTCGACCAGCCCACCGTCGAGGACACCATTTCCATCCTCCGTGGCCTCAAGGAACGCTTCGAGGTCCATCACGGCGTGCGTATTCAGGACAACGCACTTGTCCATGCCGCCGTCCTCTCGCACCGTTACATTTCGGACCGCTTCCTCCCCGACAAGGCCATCGACCTCGTCGATGAAGCCAGCGCCATGATCCGCACCGAGATGGATTCCCTCCCCCAGGAGCTCGATGAACTCACTCGCCGCGTCATGCAGCTCGAAATCGAGGAAGCCGCCCTCACAAAGGAAAAAGACGATGCCAGTAAGCAGCGCCTGATCGAACTTCGTAAGGAACTGGTCGATGTGAAATCTGCAGCCGACGCCCTTCGCAGCCAGTGGGAAAAGGAAAAAGCCACTATCGGCGCCGAACAGAAGGTTCGCGAGGAAATCGAGCAGGTCAAACAGCAGATGGCCGAAGCCGAGCGCAGTTACGACCTCAACCGCGTCGCCGAGCTGCGCCATGGTCGACTTCCCCAACTCGAGGCACAGCTCCGTGAAGCCGAGCGCGATCCCCGGTCCAATGGCAGCGGCCATCTCCTCAAGGAGGAAGTCTCCGCCGAGGAAATCGCCGATATCGTCGCCAAGTGGACCGGTATCCCCGTCACTAAATTGCTCGAAGGCGAAAAGGAAAAGCTTCTCAAGCTTCCCGATATCCTCCACCAGCGTGTCATCGGGCAGGATGAAGCCGTCGACTTGGTCTCCGAGTCCATCCTCCGCGCCCGCGCCGGTATCAAGGACCCACGTCGGCCCATCGGCTCCTTTATCTTCCTTGGCCCCACTGGTGTCGGTAAGACTGAACTCGCCCGCACCGTTGCACAGACCCTTTTCGACAGTGAAGACAATATCGTCCGCATCGATATGTCCGAATACATGGAGAAGCATAGTGTCTCCCGCCTCGTCGGCGCGCCTCCCGGCTATATCGGTTACGATGATGGTGGCCAGTTGACCGAAGCCGTCCGCCGCAAGCCCTATAGTGTTGTCCTCTTCGACGAAATCGAAAAGGCACATCCCGATGTATTCAATGTCATCTTACAGATTATGGATGATGGACGTATCACCGACGCCCAGGGGCATACCGTCGACTTCAAGAACACAGTCCTCATCATGACCTCCAACATCGGCAGCCGCTTCCTCATCGAGGGTGTCTCTGGAACCGAGATCCCCGAGAATGTCCGCGAAAGCGTCATGACCGAGCTCCGCGCCGGATTCCGGCCAGAGTTCCTCAACCGTGTGGACGACATCATTCTCTTCAAGCCGCTGGGCCTTTCCGATATTGAGAAGATCGTCGACCTCCTCGTGGCCGATATCAACAAGCGTCTGGCAGATCGCCGCATCACCGTCGAGCTCGCCAACGGTGCCCGCGAATGGGCTGCCGAACGCGGTTACGATCCGGTTTATGGAGCACGTCCGCTCAGGCGCTTCCTCCAGAAGCAAATTGAAAACCGGCTCGCTCGCGCCCTTATCGAAGGCAGTCTCGATGACGATAAAACCGTCCGCTTCACCCGCCTGAACGACTCGCTTGAGATGACCGTTAACTAGTTCCAGCCTTCAGCCCGGTTATTCGATGCTCTGGGCAACCGCTCTTCCAGTTTCTCATACAACTCATCAATGCAGTCTTCCATCGCCCGTTCATACGGATACCTCGCTTGTGAGTAGAGCGAGGAAGCGCCTTGGTAATTCTTGCCGCTGAATATTTTCAGCTCCTCCGTCCCTGTAAAACTCTTCAGGGTCGCGTAAAACCGGGCGTCTACTTCGTTATACCGACGGCGCATACTCCATTCCACCAGCGAAATCTCCAGAATCTGGTGATCCTCGGAGCTGAGTCGCGTCGGCCAGCGATGAAATTTGATTTCACCCGGGTAGTCGTGCTTCTTCTTCACTACCCGTTCAAATACCTCGGCCATGTAAACATAGGCCTCACGCTGGTCCATGTCGATCGTGCGTGTCTCCAGATCCTCAAAGTCCGATTGCAGTATTTCCACGACCACATGCAGTGTCTTGCTCGTATCGAGCTGTGTGAGCGGCATCCGGTCATCTGCCTTCAGCGATAAAATCATTAAAGGAAGTAACAATATGCAACAAAGTAGCACTTTCCGGACTGGAACGTTTTCATGCATGCCGCATCTACATTATGACACGGTTTTTCCGGTATTGTGTCAATTCATTCAGCCTCTGTTACTTTGCGTAGTAAAGCGCTCCATCTTGCTGGATGGAGCGCTTGTGGAAATGGCTGCTTGTTAAGCCTCAGGCCTCGTCTGTGTCTTCTGTATACTCAGACTGCGGCAACCGCACTTTCAGCTGCTCATACAATTCGTCGATGCCTTCACGAAGTGCATCCTTATATCTTTCAAGTGTTCTATCAAAACTGGGCGAAATGCTCGCACGCTCATCGCCTTTAAAGAGCTTCAGCTTTTCCGTGCCGGTGTAGCTTTTCAAGGTCGCGAAGAATCGTGCGTTGATCTCGTTAAATCCGCGGATTGTGCGCCATTCAACCAGGGATATTTCCAATATCTGGTTATCTTCCGAATCCAGCCTCGATGGCCAGCGTTGGAATTTGATTTCACCCGGATAGTCATACTTCTCCTTGAGTGCCTTTTCAAAGGTCTCGGTTAGGTAAGCATAGGCATCCAACTCGTCAAAGTCGATTTGACGGGGTCCGGCGCTAAAATCATCACTCTGGACTTCCACCACAATGTGAAGTGTCTTCGCGGGATCCAGTTGCGTAATCGGTTCCTCGTCTGCTCGAAGTCCTGTCGGAGCTTGCAGAAGACCGATAACGGCTGTTGCTGTAAAGATGTTCTTGAATAGTTCTTTCATGTGTTTTTCCTTTCTTAACGGGGGTCAAAGTTCAATATCTGTGTAAGTTTATTATACTTATCGAATAATATACGGAACGGATTCCATTTTCAAATGCATCAGATAATCACTTAGGTTTTTGTCTTCTCCTTCCTGTTTGGTTATTCATTTTATTTAATATACTCTCATTAGTACTAGGATGCTCACACACCCCTTTTATTCCAATTGTCTAGCTTTCTCATGAATAGTTATCGCCTCTCTCTATCTGGTTTTAATTTGAACAGTCGTTCAGACCGTTCCTTGGTTCTCCGGTTCCACCACTTCGGTTATTCGTTTTCAAGGTAACGCCCTGTTTCGAATCCCCGCTGTTCCAGCGCTTCCGACACAGCCTCCATGTCCAGTCGCGCCCCGTGTTCGACTCCGCTGGACGCAAACCAGCCCTGGTTCATCTCCAGTGCATATTGCACGTTGCTGCTCCTCGACGGTACGGGTGTCTCGTCATGCGGTTCCATCTGCCGCACTTCCAGCAGTCTTCCACCGGGATCGAAAAACCCTATGTCTAACGGTATTACCGTATTCCGCATCCAGAAGCTCAGTTGTTGTGGACGTTCATACACAAACAGCATCCCCCGGTTTTCCCCCATCTCGCGCCGATACATCAACCCGCGTTGCATTTCCGCCGGTCGCACCGCCAGTTGCGCTTCGATCGCGTGTTCTCCTACCCTCAGCGGAAACCATGTGCTCGCCGGTGCCGCCTCCTGTGTTGCCGTCTCCGTGCACCCCACCCATGGCAGGCAAACCAGCCATAAATAATATATGAATTTCCGGTGTGTTCCCGCCGTCATCCCTTTTGATCTAGACACCGCCCCTTTCAGCGCAAACCTTTAACTGCCTTCCTTAATGAAAACTTCCACCGAATACGCCCTCCTCCTCCAGGCCGACACTTCCACCAGTGCCGACATGCGCTACCTCGCTGAAACCACCATTCCCGATCCCTTTACCGCCATCGTCTGGCAAGGGCGTAAGATCGCCGTCCTCAGCGCCCTCGAGTTCGATCGTGTCCGTCGCAACTCCGCATTCGACGAAATACTCCCGCTCGAAATCCTCTCTGCTCAGGCACGAAAGACCTACAAGGGCCACAAGACCGGCCCGGCTGAAATTATCCGCCTCCTCGCTGCGGAATACAAAATTCCAGGCTTTTCCATTCCGCCCCGCTTTCCCTCCGCTCTAGCCTTCGCCTTGCGCGAGGCCCGCGTCAGGCTCCGGATCGCCAAAGGCGGCCTCTTCCCCGCACGCGAATTCAAGTCCGACTCCGAGGCCGCGGAAATTGCCAGGGGCAACGCCGCCTCCAGCGCAGGTTTCAGGCGCGTTGAGCAAATCCTCCGCTACAGCACCGTCAAGAATGGTTACATCGTTTTCCAGGGACGCCGCCTCACCTCAGAATTCCTTCAGTCCGAAATCGCCAAAGTCTGTCTCGATAAGGGTTCCATCGCCAGTCACACGATTGTCGCCGGTGGTGATCAGGCCTGCGATCCCCATGAGGCTGGCTATGGTCCCCTCAGGGCCAACCGGCTAATCATTGTCGATATCTTCCCTAGGATCGTAAGGACTGGCTACCACGGCGATATGACACGCACTTATCTCAAGGGCAGACCATCCACCGCCCAGCAGGATCTTGTCGCCACTGTCTTCCAGGCCCAGCAGTCTGCCCTCAAGGCCATCAAGGCAGGGCGCAGTGGCAGGAAGCTCTGGCACGACACACTCGAATTCTTTGAGAAGAATGGTTTCAATACCGAAAAGACGGACCGCGGTCATATCGGCTTCTTCCACGGTTTGGGGCATGGTCTCGGCCTCGAAGTCCACGAGCCGCCGCGCCTCGGTCAGCAGGGCACCCGGCTCAAGGCCAATCAGGTCGTCACCGTCGAGCCCGGCCTCTATTATCCCGGCCTTGGTGGCTGCCGTATCGAGGATGTCGTCAGAGTGAAGTCGAACGGATGCGAAATGCTCAGTAAACACCCTTACAAATGGCACTTCCTTTAGTCTCATGAGTAAGGCTCTCTTCCTCGACCGCGACGGCACCCTCAACATCGAAACCGGTGACTACATCACCAACCCAGATGAACTCGTCATCATCCCCGGAGTGCGCGATGCCCTCCTGACTGCCCTCAACAATGGATACCGTCTTTTCGTCCTCACCAACCAGAGCGGTATCAGCAAAGGCTTCTTCAGCATGGACACCGTCCGGCTCGTAAACCGGCGCCTCCTCGAACTCCTCGATCTGCCGTCCCCCGGTATCGAGGAGATTCGCGTCGCGCCCGAGTCCCTCAAGGATGAGCACATCTACCGCAAGCCCTCACCGCGCTTCCTCAATGAGAAAATCAGGGAACACAACCTCGACCCCGCCCAGTGCTACATGTTTGGCGACCGCCACTCCGATCTCCTCTGTGGCCTCAACGCCGGTGTCATCCCCGTCTACCTCCGCTCCGGCCACCCCCCGGATACCGAAACCAACAACTTCCTCTCCACCTACTTCATCCGCTCCTTCGATAACCTCCCCGCCGCCCTCAAGCAGCTGCTCCCATAAACATAACATCCGCTTCTCCTTGCTGGGAGATCCCGCACACTGCTACGACGACG
>CAYQCG010000073.1:0-7666 GCA_964415925.1 uncultured Puniceicoccaceae bacterium
CCGAACGACCACCAACGCGAGTAATCAACAGCCCTTCTTCTTCCTCAAGCTGCCACTCTTCTCTCAATCTACGGGTCAGAGATTCAACTACGACACCCTCGAGAATTTCACCGTTACTTTCATCCATCCTGTCCGGCCGGTCGGTAGTTGCCGTTCCGAGAGCTTCATCAAGGTCTTCTAATTTGACATCAATTGATTTCCTTACGCCGTCACGCAAGACTGTAATCTCTACGACTGTCCCGGGTCGGGTTTGTGCGATTGTAAAGCGGAGATCGTTGACGGATTCAATTTCCACACCCTCTACTTCGAGAATTACATCCCCTCTTTCAATTCCTGCCTTATCTGCTGGCAAGCCATCCTGAACTGACTCTACTAAAGCACCTTTGGGAGAATTCAGTCCAAATGCCTCGGCCATATCAGAATCTAAATCCGAAATACTGACTCCTAAAAAGCCACGCTGTACTTCACCGGTCTCAATCAGGCTGAACATAATCGAACGGGCGAGAGCAGTAGGGATGGCAAACCCAATACCGATATTACCACCGCTCCGTGAAAAGATTGCCGTATTAATGCCTACGAGCCTGCCCCCAGAGTCAATCAATGCACCCCCGGAATTACCCGGATTTATGGATGCATCTGTCTGTATGAAATTTTCATATCCCTGATTACCCAACAGTCCCAATCTGGAACGTCCCAATGCCGAGACAATCCCCATTGTAACGGTTTGCTCCAATCCAAGCGGGTTACCAATTGCAAAAACGAGATCACCCACTCTGAGGCGTTCGCTATCTGCCATACTGATAAATGGTAAACTGTCGGCATCAACTTTAATCAATGCAAGATCGGTACGTGGATCGCGGCCTACCAACTCTGCTGTGAATTCTTCGCCGTCGGTGGTTGTCACGATAATCTCGTCGGCCGCTTCCGATCTTTCATTCGTAACAACATGGTTGTTTGTAATGATGTAGCCATCCTCTGAAACAATTACCCCAGATCCTAATCCATTCTGCATACGACGCTCCTGGTTGTTACCCTGAGGTATCTGCGGTGAATCTCCATCTTCGGGTATGCCGAAAAATCTCCTTAAAAATTCTTCTCTCGGATCATCGCCCCGATTCTGAGTAAGGCTTACAAAGCTTGCTGAGGTAACGGACACAACCGCAGGCATAGTCTGTTCTAACATGTCTGCATAACTATGGATACGGTTTGAGTTAGCGTTGGCCAGGGCATCCGCGGAAAGTGGGAATTTATTCTCCAGTTCATCAAGAGTATATTGTGTTTCTGAAGAGTTGTCCTGACCATTAACGCTATTGGTGAAAGCTCCTTGCCATAGCAGTATGCCTGACAAGCTTACAATGATTACCAAAAATATAGATCGATGCATAATTTTACGGGTTGACATTATTTCCTCCCCTGAAGTTCCAGACTGTTTGAGTTTAAGAGCAGCTCAAAAACCCTTAATATTAAAAAGGCTTGTGACGGATTGATGATTGCTGATCCGAAGCATAGCCTCACCGAGCAGGGGAGCAACAGATAATATCGTTAAAGGTAGATCAGAAGGTTCAAGTGGAGTGGAGTCTGTGGTGATTAATTCCTCTACAAAACCTTCTTTCAGACGCTCGAATCCTTTTTCATTCAGTATGGCGTGACTGACACAAGCCCTGACTTCCGTTGCACCATGTTCACGGACTACCCTGGCCGCCTCCTGAAGGGTTCCAGCTGACTCGACAATGTCGTCAACAAGCAATACGGGTTTGTCTCTGACATCACCGACCAAACTGATTGCTTCAACATTTGAAGCATCGAGTCTCTGCTTTGCAACAAATCCAAAACTCAGGCCGAGTAAATCAGCATAAGCTTTAGCCATCTTAATACCCCCGACATCTGGCGAAATGATTACCAGATTAGAGTCCTTGTATTTCTTTAAATAATCAAAAAAGACACTGGATGCATACAAGTGATCGACTGGCATATCAAAAAACCCCTGTATCTGTGGAGCGTGCAGGTCCATCGTTAATATACGGTTGGCGCCAGAGGTTTCCAAGAGGTTAGCCACGAGTTTTGCTGTAATCGGAACACGGGGTTGATCCTTACGGTCCTGGCGAGCATAACCATAAAATGGAATTACCGCGGTGATACGTTGAGCAGAGGCCCTCCGTGCAGCATCCATCATGATGAGTAACTCCATCAAATTGTCGTTTGCAGGCGGACAAGTGGGATTAATTATAAAGACGTCCATGCCTCGAATATTCTCATTTATCTTGGCAAAGACCTCGCCATTGGGAAAACGCTTCAAGAGGACTTTACACATTTGTGTCCCCACATAGTCACAGATGGATTGTGCTAATTCCCGGTTCGCGCTACCGGTGAGAATTTTCATTTCTCCTATTTGCATAGTCTAAGCATCAGGCTCTGGAGTACTCCTATTGCCACTCAATTCCTCGAGATTGGCAACCCTTTTGAATAAATCAGGCAATTTCCGCTCCAGAACTTCCATGCGTCTTCTCTGGTTAAGTTCAAAGGCCGGCGTACCGGTTACTTTGGCACCTGGCGGAATGCTCTTGCTGACACCTGCCTGGGCTCCGACAAAACTTCCTTCGCCTAAAGTAATATGCCCAACTGTTCCTGCCTGCCCCCACATGACAACATAATCTTCAAGTATCACTGAGCCGGAAATACCGACTTGGGCTATTATAATGCAATGACGACCAATGCGGCAGTTGTGAGCAATATGAACGAGGTTGTCGATTTTAGTCCCGACTCCGATTCGCGTTTCTCCAAAGCGTGCCCGGTCAATTGTCGAGTTGGCACCGATCTCCACGTCGTCTTCAATTACAACAATTCCAACCTGTGGTATCTTGATGTGCCTGAGATCTGGTGGGCTACCCTCCTGCCTGTAACCAAAACCGTCTGATCCCACGACACAACCACTATGAAGTAAAACCCGATCACCAATACGGCAATTGTCCGCAATTCTGACGTAGGGTTTCAAGATACAATTAACTCCAATGGAGGCATTGGCTTCGACCGTAACAAAAGCAGATAACTGGGTTCTGGCACCAACCACAACATCTTTACCGATAACACAATATGGCCCAACGCAAACACTCTCATGAATGTCCGCAGTCTGATCGACAATAGCAGTTGGGTGAACTCCCGGCTCTGGCAGAGGCCTCATTTTCTGTTCGATCCGCTCGCAAATGTAAGCAAGTGCAGCAGAAGGATCTTTTAAATGGAGGAAAACCTGATTGGTCTTTGGTTTGCCATCATATCCATCAGGAAGTAATATCAAGCTGGCACTGCAGTTAGGCACACTCGCTAGATATCGTGTATTTCCTAGAAAAGATATGTCACCACTTCTGGCTTCATCGAGTGGCGCAATCCCGGTCAGGTCAGAATCCGTTTGGCCGACAAGCTTGCTCTCGGGAAAGAAAGCATGCAAATCAGCCACGGAATAACGGAATTGCATCGAAGCAGTTAGGAAAGAGCCCTATTTCAGGGCTGATAGCATCTTATTAACCTTCTGAAGATGCATTTTCCGGCGGAGCATCTTTATTCAATTCATTAATTACCTCCTGAGTAATATCCCAATTTTCGTCATATGACAGGATCTGAGGTACTCCGGTATTTGGGCTTGGGCTGCTGTCGATTAACAAATTAGCACCATGCTCACCGGCAATGCTCTTGGCAACGTCTGTGATGTCATCGATGATTTCCTGACGAAACAGAATTTGTTGGCGTTGAAAAGCCTGCTGCCACTGCTGTGCCTGCTGCTGAAGCTCTGCACCACGCTGGCGTTTCTCTTCAGCTCGCTTGCGCTTTTCTTCCTGAGCATCGCTGGAAAATGCCGGATTTTCAGCTTCTTCTTCCAATTGCTGTATTTCGGAAGCCAGAGTCTGCAGCTGTTGCTGCAGTCCTTGTATTTGCTCCTGTAACTGTGAGCGTCCTGCCTCCAACTGCTGCAAGCCTTGAGAAGTCTTGTAGTAGGAATCAAAGGCATTCTGGAAGTTAAATATCGCCGGCTTAACATTCTGGGCGAATACAGAGCCTGCAGTCATAGCCAGGCAAATTAATCCAAGGGTTGTTATTTTCATATCTGTATATGTCTTAAGGGATGTGGATAAAAGGGTTCAAGACTAGAAACGGGTGCCAAAACTAATATTGAACTTGCCACCGTCGTCATTTGTAAAAGTTGAAGTTGGTGAATTGGCTCCTTCAAAGCTTCTGAGAGGGATGCCGAAATCCAAACGCATTGGATTACCTAACATCATCATGCGAATCCCAAAGCCCCAATTACTGTTATAGTCGCTAGGGTCAAAGTCAAATTGCTCACGATTAACAAATCCCCAGTCATAGAACGAGGCGATACGGAATTGCTCACCAAATCCGATGCTATATTCGGCACTGAAGAAGCCATAAGAGTTCCCTCCAATTACTTCTGAACTGGTATATATCGGCCGGCCAAATGCATCGACCAACGGTTCGAGCGTAGCCGGGTCAATAGCAATTTCCCGAGGACCTACTTCCCGGAAATCAAATCCACGTAAGTCCTCAGGACCTCCCTGAAAGAACCTGTCAAAGAATGGCACATCGCTCTCCGAGTAAGGCCAAACGGTTCCCGCCCGGACAAGAACCGAGAAAACCTGGTTCAACTGAGAAAATGTCGGAAAATAAAAAGCATTGCGGGTCTCCAGCTTCACATAATCAGTCGTTCCACCCAAACCCGCATACTCAACATTAAAGCTGTATCTTGTTCCCCGAGTGGTAAAAAGTATATCGTCACGGGTGTCACGCCGAATATTGAAGCCTACTTTGGATACATTACGATCTCCTGCCAATCGTTCAATATCAGTTGGCGCACTGGGGGAAACATTCTTAATGTTTACATTCTCCAGGCGGTAACTCAGTGTCCCGACCCAAAGTTCGAAGAGTTGTTTCCGAAGGGATACTTCAAATCCGGCCCGAACCTCATCAAAGAGACTTGAATTAAAATTCGTGCTGGATCTGAAGAGATCAACCCCGAATGCGAGTCGCTGCTCAAAAAGCCAGGGTTCTTCAAAAGATATCAAGACAAAGTTGGATCGTGACCCAATTGAGGTTCTAAAACGGAATTTCTGCCCATCCCCTTGAAAGAAGGAACGATAATTAAATAGGTCGAAGTTACTCTGCTGCAATTCGAAGAAAAATGTAACACTTTCAATACTACTGAAACCGCCCCCAAATTGGAAATTACCGGTACGGCCTTCCTTTACACGAACCTTAAGGTTTCTCCGGTTTGGAATGTTCGTCGGCTCTGAAGTCAGACTGACCTCATCAAAGAAGCGAGTATTCTTTAAACGCGCCTCTGAATTCTTCATCCAGACAAGGTTAAAGGTGTCGCCAGGGGAAAGAGCCAGTTCCCGGAGAATGACGGTATTCTTGGTTTTGGTATTACCTTCGATCAGGACAGTCTCAACCTGAAACTGTTCACCTTCATTTATTGAATAGTGAATGTCTATGTCGCCCGTTTCGAGATTGGCAATACGGTCAACGTTAATTCCGATACCGAGGTAGCCTCCAGATCCGTAAAGATCTTCTATCGCAGTTCAGTCTTCGCTCAATTTTTCCGGATCAAACACGTCGCCGGGACTGAGTTGCAGAACATTAATCAGTACCATAGTAGGGAAAATATCATTTCCTTCGACAGTGACATCGCCCACCCGGTACTGCCGTCCTTCATCAACCCGAATATTAATATTGATACGGCTATCACTGGGGTATTCAAGCGTGACATCCGATTCGGAAATATCTACATCCAGATAGCCTTTGGATTTATAGAACGCCCGTATCTTCTCAATATCTTCCTGCAACTCGGTTTCGTTAAATCGCCCTCCACCCGTTATCCAAGACCAATACCATTTGTAAGTACTGGTTTCCATGATACCCCTGAGGTCGCCGCCGGAAATGGCTTCATTGCCGATAAAATCGATTTCATCGATGCGCAGTCTTTCTCCCTCGTCGATCCGGAAGGTGACTGTTCCATATCCAGTTTCAGGGTTTCGCTCAATGTCATATTCGACGATTGCCTGCGAATAACCCTTCTTTTGGTAATGCTCAAAAATCGCATCTCGATCTGCGCTGATCAGTCTTTCGTCCAAAGCGAAACCGGGCCTCATTTCAGTCAGATCACGCAACCGGGAATCCGTATACTCTTCGTTGCCTTCAATCCGTATTTCTATCAGACGATATTTGTTTTGAATAGAAAAGATGAGGTTTACCCTGTTATTTGGAACTTCCTCTGTCGTGGCCTCAACAAAATCGAAACGTCCGGTCTGGTATAAGGAACGGATTGAACGCTCCACCAAAGCCTGGTCATATTCCTGCCCGGGTCTGAGGAGGACATGGGCCATCACAGCTTCCTCGCTTATATTTTTGATTTGCAGGAACTTGATCTGGATTTCCTCAATTACAGGAGGCTCCTGATCCTGGAGCTGGCCTTTAAGGGAAGAAGTAAAGACCATTAACAGGCAACAGAAGAAGCAGAGTTGAAGTCTGTATTTAGATCTCCGAAGTGTAGTTTTCAAAACGTGCAAAATCCCGTATGAAGGTTAACTCAAGAGCGCCTACCGGCCCATTTCTCTGCTTGGCAACAAAGAGTTTACGATAAGGGGACTGTTGGGGTACATCTCGTTCGTTAGAATCTTTCTCACTCTTGCCCAGAATTAATACGACATCCGCATCTTGTTCGATTGAGCCGGATTCCCGCAGATGATGCAAGCCCGGACGACCTTCCTTTTCAGACTCACGGTTCAGCTGACATAGGACAAGCACCGGAACACGCAGTTCCTTTGCCAATGCCTTTATACCTCGTGATATTTCAGCAATCTGCTGTTCGCGCTGGACACGTCCATCGGTTCCCTGGAGCAATTGCAGATAGTCAACGATGATGAGGTCGACCTGATTTCTGGCATGAACCCGTCGTGCTTTGGCTCGCAGTTCCAGAATTGTCATATGCCCGCTATCATCTATCCAGAAGGAGGCTTTCTTGAGCTCCTGAGCCGCGCTTGAAAGTTTTCGTTGATCTTCTCGGCTGCCGAATCCATCTCTGATTTTGTGCATGCTGACCTTGGCACGGCTGCACATGAGACGCAGTGCCAGTTGTTCAGCACTCATTTCAAGACTGAACATGAGCGTAGAAGCACCTTTGCCTCCCTTGGGCAAGGATACGTTCTCGGCAATATTTAGGGCAAATGCGGTTTTCCCCATTGAGGGTCGTGCTGCCAGCACAATCATATCCGTCGGATGGAAGCCGAATGTCAGCTTATCCAAATCTGTAAAACCACTCATGATCCCCTGGCTGGAGGTGCCCTGGATAATCTTCTGGATCAGGATTGAAGCGTCATCGATTGGCTTGGAAAGTGGGAGCGCCGAATCACTCACCCTGTCCTGGCTGATCGCGAATATTTGCTGTTCTACCTGATCAATGAAGTTCTCCAGTTTATCCTGATGGGTGTAACACTCTTCTGCTATGTGGGTGGAGGTTTGGATCATCCGCCTTAAAAGCCATTTTTCACGTACGATCTCCAACCAATAACGGGCATGAGCGGTGGTCTCGATCCGGTTGCTGAGAGCATTAAGGAAGCTATGCCCACCTACCAATTCGAGCAAACTACGCTGACCATCAGGA
>CAYQCG010000074.1:0-7594 GCA_964415925.1 uncultured Puniceicoccaceae bacterium
CCGCGCTGAAACGAGGGCCCGGTTTATCGAGGAAATCCTCCGTAGCCAACCCCTTGAAATCGGTGAAGGTATCCTTGGCCTCGTCGCAAGGTCCGGCGAGGGTATTCTCATTGCCGATGCCCGGCTGGATCCCCGCGTCATTCAGCACCAAGATCCCGCTCTCATGGTCCGCAGCCTCATTGCCGTCCCCATCCTCTTTCGCAACAACGTCCTCGGTGTCCTGGCTATCGTCAATCCCGTCGAGGGCGCCGCTTTCACGGAAACCGATTTCTCCCTCGCCCGCTCGCTCGGTGAACAGGCCGGTCTTGCCATCCATAACCTCGATATGCTCGCCCTCCGCATCGAGAAAAACAAACTCGATGTCGACCTCGCTCTCGCCAGCAATATCCAGGGCATGCTCCTCCCCAGTGAATTCCCAAAGGTCGAAGGCCTGGAAATCGATGCCCGTTACCTGCCCGCACAACAGATTGGCGGGGATCTCTACGACGTCTTCGAGCTTTCCCGCGGTAAGCTCGGCGTCGCTATTGCGGATGTCTCTGGTAAAGGCATTCCTGCTTCTCTCGTCATGGCCATTTGTCAGAGCAACCTCAGGCACCTGGCTCGCCAGTATGAATCTCCCTCGCGTGTCCTTCAGGAACTCAATCTCGTCCTCAATGAGGAAACGCGCGACGATATGTTCATCACCCTTGTCTACGCCATCATCGACATGAATACAGGTACCGTTTGCCTCGCCCGGGCCGGGCACGAACTCCCTCTGCACTATCATGCTGCGAATGGCACCAATAACAGTTTTATCGAAACCATCGATTCCCCGGGTATGGCTGTTGGTATGGTTCCCGACGATATCTTCAATCCGGTCGTCAAGGACCACGAGATTAGGTTCATACCCGGTGAAATCTTTCTTCTCTACACCGATGGTGTCACAGAATCCTCCAATTCCGATGGGGTAGAGTTTTCCAGTAGCCGCCTCTCCGAGACCATTTCCAGGTATCATAACAACACCCCCAGGGATATCAATCAGGCCATTCTGGACAGCGTCTATTCCTTTTCCGGCAGCAGTGAGCAGGCCGACGATATTACCTTGGTCACCATCCGGCGCAATTAGCCTGCCCAACACTTTCAGCTTACTTTTCTGCCCGGTTTGCCGATATCTCTTCTATGATTGTTCCCGCTGAGGCTGATTGGTCCATCGACCATTCAAACCCGCGCCAGAATGGCGCTTACAAACACTTCTTCGGAAAATCTCTCGAAGAGGCTGAGTCCATGATTTCCCTCAATCCTGTCCTCTTCCACGAAGACTTCTGGTGGATGCCGGAAATCCCCTTCAAGTTCTACCTCAAGGCCTACGTCAACTACCTCCGCTCCACCAGCAGTCAGTCGGATGTCGATACCGCCAAAGCCTTCCTTATCCTCGTTGCTCGCTTGATCCGTTCCAACCCCGGCCTCCTCGCGGCTCTTTGGGAACAGATTGAGGCCACCCTTGATTACATCGCAGCCAATCAGTCATGGTTTGATGCCGATCCCGAATGCGACGGTAATTTTACTGATATCGTTCAGAATCTGAAGAATTCCTGCCAGACACAGAACTCACTCCTCCAGGCATAGACTTCATCCATTCCTTTCGGGCTTGTAATGCTTTAAGTCTTCTTTTTTGCGCTCTTGCCAAATTCTGCCTCTTGACGCACTTTGTCTGTCATGGCGACTGCCGCAGAACCTTTAGTCGAACCGACCCGTCTGCCTGATGAAAGAGGCCACTTTGGCCCTTACGGTGGCATGTACGTTCCGGAAACACTGATGACCCCGCTCTATCAACTGGAGCAGGCCTATCGTGATGCGCGTAAGGACCCCGGTTTTCAGGAAGAACTGGATTTCCACCTCCGTGACTTCGCCGGTCGCCCCACAGGTCTTTACTTCGCCGAACGGCTCACCCGCCATCTCGGGGGTGCAAAAATCTACCTCAAGCGCGAAGACCTCCTCCATACCGGTGCTCACAAGATCAATAATTGTATCGGGCAGGCTCTGATCGCCAAACGCATGGGTAAAACACGCATCATTGCCGAAACCGGTGCAGGCCAGCACGGTGTTGCCACTGCTGCTGTTTGCGCACGTTTCGGTTTCCAATGCGTCGTCTACATGGGCGAGGAGGACATGCGCCGCCAGGCACTCAATGTCTTCCGCATGCGTCTCATGGGCGCCGAGGTGCGGGGTGTTACCAGCGGCCAGCGGACTCTCAAGGATGCTGTCAACGAAGCCATGCGTGACTGGGTTGCCACCTCGCGACACACTCATTATATCCTCGGCTCCGCCCTCGGTAGCCATCCCTTCCCCATGATGGTGCGCGATTTCCATCGTGTCATCGGGCTCGAAACCCGCAGGCAGATCCTCGACCTCGAAGGACGCCTCCCCGACGAACTTGTCGCCTGCGTCGGCGGGGGAAGTAATTGCATCGGCTTTTTCCATGCCTTCATCCTCGATCAATCCGTCCGCCTCACCGGCGTCGAAGCCGGTGGACGGTCCATTTCCCCAGGCCAGCATGCAGCCCGTTTTTCCGGCGGCCGTATCGGCATACTTCAGGGATGTAAAACCTACATCCTGCAGGATGAAGACGGCCAGATCGAGCGGACTCATTCCGTTTCCGCAGGTCTTGACTACGCCGCCATCGGGCCTGAGCACGCCTACTACAATGATCTCGGTCGCATCTCCTACGGTTACGCTACCGACGACGAAGTCCTCGAGGCATTCAAACTGCTTTCCGACAAGGAAGGGATTATCCCCGCTCTTGAAAGCACTCATGCCCTCGCTTATGTCACTAAAAGAGCACCGCAAATGTCCCGTGACCAGATTTTGATTGTCAATCTCAGCGGTCGCGGTGACAAGGATGTTCAGGAAGCAGCGCGACTGCTTGAAAAAGTTAAAGACGCGGATAATTCAGTATGAACTCCATGACTGGCTTTGGCAGCGGTCAGGCCGAAGGCCTGGGTCTGCGCATCAATTTGGAACTCTCATCCGTTAATCGGCGAGGCCTCGAAATCGGGCTCTCCGCCCCCAAGGAATGGCAGGTTTACGAAAGACTCGTCTTCGATGTCCTTCGCAAGCGCTTTCAAAGAGGCAAGATCCAGGCGACTCTCACCATCGAGAATACCCCCGATTCCTCCGTCCTCCAGTGGGATAGTGAAGCCCTCAACCGGAGCATCGACCAGTTGCAGGCTTACGCCCAGGCCCGTGGCATCCCCTTCCAGTTGGATCCCGAAACACTCCTCAAGCTTGCCCTCCTCCACAAGTCTTCAGGTGACCTCCCACAGGTCACGGATGCTCAGGTTGTCATCGGGCAAGCCCTCTCTAATGCGGTTGAGGAACTCGCCCGTATGCGTGCTAACGAAGGGGCCGCTCTCGCCCGGGACCTTTCCGAAAGATGCCAGGCCTTGAGCCATCTCCTCAGCCTTATTCGTAGTGACAGTTCGGATACCGTCGACCGTTATCGCGACCTCCTCTTCGAACGCTTGAAGAATGCAGGACTCGACCTCGATCTCGCCGACGAGCGCGTCCTCCGCGAAATCGCCCTCTTTGCCGACCGCTGCGACATCTCCGAAGAGATCACGCGCCTTGAAAGCCACCTCCAGCAGTTTTCTGAATTGCTTACCGCCAGCACCTCGGAAAATTCAGCCGCCAGCGCCGTCGGCCGTAAGCTCGAGTTCCTCCTCCAGGAAGTGCACCGCGAGTTCAACACCATTGGTTCAAAAGCCAATAATATCAACGTGTCCAAACACGTCCTTGAAGCCAAAAACGAACTCGAACGCCTCCGCGAACAGGCCGCCAACGTCGAATAGTTTCAACCGCTTCAATACTCCTCTTCCAGGACAATATTAAAGAGTAGATCCTGGAATGACTCACGTGCGCTCTTCGTCCGGTTCTGCGGCCCCTTTAAGGAAGCTACCAGAAGCTTGTCCTTGAACGGCACGAAAAATTCCACGTAGTGGTTCAGTGCGTTGGTCCCTTTGTCACGTATCGTATATTCCACTACTCGAAATTCCCTGTTCAAGGGCTTGGGCCCCCTTACCGGCAACTGGAAGTCTCTGTCCATGTTCAGAACAGTCAGGTCGTTCTCGAATTTCCGGCGTAGCCCTTCCAGGTAGCTCCGTAGCGATGAAGGATTGATGTTCGGCACAAATTCAGTCTCGCCGTATGTGCACAGGCTGAACTCAACTTCCGGGTAGACGTAAAATGAGAATACCGCGGATGAATACCCGTCATCCGTCACACGCCAGGCATTCGTCGGCGGCATCACAAAGCCGAACCCATTGCCGTAAAGACGCATGTCCGTTCCGCGGTCCGCCCCATCCACGATATAGGTGTGTGTTTTTACTTGCAGCGACGGCCGCGGTGCCCGGGGCTTTTCGATCGCCTTGTCGCTATATTCCTTTACCGGGTCAATGTCTTGCGCATTGAGGGGGATACCTCCGAGTAGTATCCATAATATCACTACAGATTGTTTCTTTTTTATGCTCATGCCCTTCTTTCTTCAGTATTACAGCGTTTCCGTCTTTCCTGTCTCTGATCTCTTGTCCTTAGGGAACCGATGCAACCGCTTGCGTGGCCATCGCATCGTTGAATTCCTCTTCAGAAATTTGCCGGAATGCTACCCGTGGATAAGTCCGTGTGTTTGGCGTTCCCGGTGGGTAGATGCCATTCGCAAAGTTCTCGTTGAATCCCCATTCACGGTTTGGTGGGTTGTAATAATGACCGAAGTTCGAAGGTATCGCATCATCATGCACCTCGCTCGCAAATAGCGCCACCAGCGAACCGCGGATCGTTAGCGTCCTACCTCCCCAGTTCTCTAGGAACCGCGGGAAGTTGTGCGCTCCGCCACTCATCGCGTCCGACGTTCCCGATACCGCCGCGTCCGGAGTCGTCGGCACCATTCCAGTCAGTAGCGCCGCCGATACTTCAGTGTCGGTGGCGCTACGATCGCTCGTGCTGGCATGGTCGCTGTGCAGTCGGTTGCTTGACCAGTTGTTTGATAATAGTGTAATGCTGTCAGCTATCAGCGCAGCAGGTGGCTCTCGACGAAGTGCGCCGTTTCTCGCCCGATACTCGTTTCGTAATTCTACATTCTGGGCGTTACCCGTTGTCAGGTCGCCGTCCGCATTGAAATTCCCCGCCACATACAAGGGGGCGTTCGTCGCCACCGTCAGGCCGACTTCTGTCGTGTATTCAGGGTAAGGTACCTCGCTCGCATTGATCGTCTGCAAGGCGATATTGCGGTTCTTCAGGGAAACCACCTTGTCTTCACGTTCACCACTGAAGGACTTGTTGCCTTTCGGGTCGTTGCTCGAGTTCGCATAGGTGTCCTCAAATACCACATAGACGATCCGGTTCCAAACGCTCGAGGGATCGTAGCTGCCGCCCCAGTAATTCGACAGCGTGCTGGGCGCTGAGCTGCTGTTCGCCGCATGGGTGTCGTCCACATACTCGCGCAGCTTTCCGATATCAATACTTACCACATCAAGCGCTTCGTCCTGGCGATGGTCATACATCCCCCCTTCAACATCACTGCCGGGTGCCGAGTATGGCTCGGCTACTCCGTCAGAGTCGATCCCGTTCAGGTTGGAATTTGCGTCACCGATTAATCCGGCCGGTAGCGGCACCGGTATCGTCTTTGGCAACCCGGTTGCTCCGTCTATCACCGGCGCGCTGTTCGGATTTCCCGGAATGCTCCGTTCATACTTGTGGGCCGTTACGGTCCCTGCCGCATCCACTTTCAGGAGCAACCCTGCCTTGTATGAGAATTTCTGCGCTCGCGTCGCTTCCCCCTTGTAATCGGTGTGCGAATCCGGTAGCACCGGTTCGATCAACGCGTAAGCGTGGTTTTGTAATTCGTCTCCTCCGGTAAAAGGATCATCCGGAACATAGTCTTCGATCGAGATCGGATTGGCCTGTGGCACCCCGTGTGATGCGTCCTGCACCATCCCGTCCCATTTCTGGTGGGCGAGTGCGTGCCAGTCCGTATCCAGGCTGTCCAGCCAGTTTCCCCCGTCTTTCATTACGCTCATGGTCCCCGTTACGTTCGTGAAATTCACATCCGCCGTGTGGGAACTCGGGTTCTTGTCCCCCGTCTTTAAGTAACCGTGATACATGTTGCCTGCCGCTGTCACACTGTCATGGAAATTCAGGCCGCTTCCTGAGGCCACCCACATGTCGCCATTCGTGTGCACGGGTCCATACACATCCATCACCGGCCCGTTATGGATCTCCAGATCCATGTTGTAGAAAATCGCATTCGAAAACAGCGGTGAGTCCCGCAGTTGCAACGTTTCCTTCACATACGCAAAAAACTCGTCCCCCGTTTTCGGATCCTCCACCGAAGCCCTCGCGTAGATGTCCACTTCCTGCTTCCATACATAGCGCCCCTTGTGCTTGTCGTTGATATTCGCCGGATCAGTTGGGTTGATATACATCTTTTGGCGCGCCGTCGGTGCCGAACGAAACAAATCTGCTGAATTCGTCACGACATTCGTGCCGTTGAAAAAACTGTAGAATGTGGAGGGGAGTTCCAGCGGATCATTTGACACCGAGGTCTGCGTTTCATAACGCCGGATCATTTCCGCAAACCCGTATTCCGCAACCGTTTCCGCCGCCAGGTTGGCCTGTTGCAGTAAGTGGTGGCGGTTGTTCATGTTCGCCTCCGTCACGCCCAGTTGCATGATTGATCCTACCCAGACCATTAAGGCCATCGAAAGGATCAGAGTCAGCAGTAAGGCGCCACCCCGTTTGCTCTGATCATCGTTCGTGTTTTGCAAGAAAGTCGTCTGCATCGATCTCATGGATAATCCTCGTTTCCGGTTGGTCCCCGTGGGGTTATGGTAAAGTTATAGGTGTCGGTTACACGCTTGTAGGCGTTACCGTGGAAAATTTGCCCGTTAACCATGATTCCCTTGTCCAGGTAGTTGAAAAATAGCCGTTCGTCTGCCAGTCCCCTCGAAAATTCCAATACCACTCGGTGTTCCGGAAATGACGTCGCTGGAGGAATTAGTTTCTCTATCGGGTAGTTCTGGTAGATGTCGGGTACCATGAAGTCGAACTTCCGCACCGGGCCGATATTCTGTTGCGTGTTCTCAATGGACCGATAATAGCCGACTACTCGCTTGATCGGCGGGCGTATCGTATCCGCCGGATTCGGGTCCAGCCCGTAATAGACTAATACCAGTAAGTCGCCCGTTTCCTCGTCCCTCAGAATGTAATCGCTCGCTTGGAGGCCCGATGCCGGATTGCGGAAATCTCCCCCCGCCTGTGGAAAAAAACTCTTGTAGACCAGCCCGTACGCCGCGTCACGTGCTTCATACGTCATTTCGTTCGTGATTTTCCGCATGTCCGCATTTATCAGCATCTTTTGATTGCTGATGAATGACATTTGGTACGTGTTCGTGAAAAACTGCATGAAGCCGCCCATCAACAGGCTGAAGACTGTCACGGCCACCATCACTTCCGCTAGTGTCATCCCCTGCTTCTGCTCTCTGGCGTCGTTTTTGTGATTCATTTTCATTATTCGCCTTTCGCTTTCAGGAATCGCAGTTCGTCTTCCCGCCAGACAAATCCG
>CAYQCG010000075.1:0-7568 GCA_964415925.1 uncultured Puniceicoccaceae bacterium
ACAGCGGGATTACCCACGGATAAAAATACGGCAGCAACGCCACCGAGGACTTTAGTTAAGAAGCCCTTATTTTCTGGAGGGTTTATATTCATGTTCTCATCTAGTTTGGGTTTAGAGTCCTGTTTATTGTTTTCCATGCCATCGCTGCGGGTAACGGCAAAAGCGCCATTCCCGTTGGATTGCATGACTTCCAGGCCCGTCCCTTCCAGCATGAGAACCAGAGCGTCCTTCGGGATATATTCCCCCTGGACCGGCTTTGTGACAATCCCCTGAACCGTGATATCGGAAAAGAGGATCTGCACTTCCCCCTGCATCGCCGCAGAATGTAGCGTCTCCACAGCATTGCCCTTGGGTAAATCGAATTGTCTTTCGATCTCCTTGGCAGTCAGTGGACATGTGCATATAACCGTGAAGATCAAGAAGGAGGGTAATACCCTTCCTGTCCACAACAGCTGTTGCACGGACGAATTTGGGGTCATACTTACACATAGAAGCAACGAACCGTTGCTCCTAAAACGATTGGTTTGGTAAAAACACTTAAAGAAATGGCACTAAATGTAGGGTAGTACAGATATAACAAACAAAAAGACCAAATAGCTTTACGATATTTGAATGATATCTGCTTTTTCAGCCAAAAAGACAAGCCCTCAATAATGGATTAGAGCTTACCACTAAGGAGTATTCGCCCGTCCGGGTATTCCCGGGAACGAATGCCTTCGGAGACTTCCAGCAATAAAAGGAAATCTTCAATATTGTCCGGTTTCATAGCCAGAGTAAACAAGAGCGATCGAATGGACTCGTCTGCAATGACCAACTGTTTGTCATTATGCCGATTGAACTCTTTTACAATTTCGTAAAGAGGGGTAGAGCGGAAGTCCAGGATCTGGAATTTCCATGCAAGTTTATCTTCGATCTCCGTCTGGGTGACGTTTTTAACAGAAGGCTTAAAATAATCCTCCTGAATAACCTGCGTAGCCACCTGCCCCGCAGAGAGTTCGGTAGCCAGAGGTTCTCTGACCTGATAAAGATTACCAGACACGGGACTGCTTTCTTCGACTCTAACTTTACCTTGCGTAACGATGACTTCGATTTGTTTCTGATCCATTCTGACGGAGAAGGCCGTACCGAGGGCGGAGATACGGGTTCTACCGGAAGTTACAATGAAAGGTCTATCTGGGTCGTGGGCGACGGAAAAGTGAGCCTCGCCTTTGTGTAACTGGACATTGCGCGTGTGATTTGAGTAATCAATGGTGATTAAAGTATCGGCGTTGAGCTCGATAATCGAATCATCGACGAGGGTGTAACGCTGATAGGATTTTGTTGTGGAAAAGGAGCGGGCGTAAGCGTCGGGGGTATTAGCAGGCAGGTTATCGAGGAGGAGAAAGGTGAGTAGACCGATCAAGAGAGATGCCGCGATGCCACCGTAAATAAACCATACTTTATAAGGATGCTGCTTTTTTCTGGCAAACAAGTCGGGATTTGGCTGATTGCTATATTTGGGTTTCCATTCATCGAGTTCTTCAAAAGCGGCCCACGCGACCTGGTGCTCGAAGAAGGAAGCTTCATTCGCGGGATCTTCAGCCAGCCAGTTATCAAACTGTTTTTTCTCTTCATCGGAAAGCCCGCATTCCTGCCTGGAAAGCCAATAGGCTGCCATGGAATCCTTATCCCTGGCAAAGCGTGCTTTCAGATTATCGGAGAATCCAGTCATCGATCAGCTTCCCCGTTATATTTGCTGAAGTATTGTTTGCATTTTTTCATGCCGAGGTAGATCTGCACCTCGACCGTTTTGGTGGAAATATTCAATTTTTCGGCAATCTGCGCGATAGGCAAACCGTATACTTTCCTTAAGGTGATGATTTGTCGGCATCTATCAGGTAAAGACTGGATCGCCTCCGTTAAAATTTCGAATTCATTTTGTAGTGCAATATCCTCCTGGATATTCCCCGTATGGTCTATGACGTTTGAGGAGCCATTTTCCATTAAAGAATCGAAGTGAATAATGTTATTACGCCGCATTAAATCGATTGCGAGGTTTCTGGCGGTTGCGAAAAGGAAGGCCTTGGGAGAGGCCAAATTCTTGCGTCGCTGGACTTTGATAGTGCGCAGATAGGCCTCCTGAATCAGGTCATCGACATCATACAAACCGGGAAAACGGCCCAAGAGCCATGAACGGAGTTGATCCTCGTGAGGATTCAACTCACTTAGAAACCACTGTTGTTCTTCTTTTTCGAGAGGCGGCATTGAGGGTGAAACACTGATTTGTAAGGAGCTTATGTATTTTGTATACAATGCGAAGTCCTTCAAACAAGGTCAATCCATAAAGCTCTAACGCTATCCAAAGCTGTTGATTATGATCCGTTTAGAATTGGGCGCTTAATCTGGCATAGAGGAAGCGGCCGGGTTCATTGACGATCACGTTGGAGGCGAAGGGATCGCGGACGAAGGAATTGGAGACGGCGTAGGTTTTGCCAGTGATGTTATCAATGCCAAAGCTCAGGTCGAGGTAACCGGTGAAGCGGTAGGTAGTGAGAAAATTGAGGGTGGTCCATCCGTCGAGCTGCCTTTCATTGAGGTCCGGGTCGATCCGGTTGAGACCCGCCTGTGACTGGAGGCTGAGCCGGAAATCCCAGTCACTTAGGCTGAGGATGGCCGAGAGGCGGGCGCGGAGAGGGGGAATTTCGGCCAGCACGCTATTAGTAGCGAGAACCGGCTGATCGCGTTTTGAGCCTCTTTGCCAGGCGAGACCACCTTCCAGGCGAAAAACTGGAGAGACGTTGTAACCCGTGTCGAAAGAGAGGCCATAAAGCCGCGCATCGATATTGAGGTAGGAGGTAGCGAGGGCGTTTCCGGGGAGGGGCAACTGCTGGAGGTAGATAAAGTCACCGAGCCGATTATAGAAGGCGGAGAGACGGACGTCGGCCTTTGTACCGGCATACTGGATACCGCCCTGGAATTCGAGGCTCTTCACGGGGGTGAGGCCGGGATTGCCAACCCAGTCGGCATTCAACATGGGTCGGTCGAGGTTGATGTATCGTTCCTGGGGGTCGGGCGAACGGCTGGCGAAACCGAGACCGGTGTATGCTTTCCAGCGGGAGGCGAGATCGCGGCTAACCATGAAGTAAGCGGAAGGCAGCACATCGGTTTGCCGGTTTGTGGATGAGCCCTGAAGACTTTGGACAAAGTCAATGCTTTCGCGGGCCTTGGTGTTGGAAAGATCGAGACGTGCACCGGTCTCGAATGCCCAGGCACCGCTGCGCTTTTCGTATACGGCGTATAATCCTGCCGTGTCGCTGACGACATCAGGCAACATGTCGTTGGTGTTGGGGCCGACAACATTATTGGCGTCCCAGAGACGCCGTTGCATGCCGAGCCCGTAGCGGAGATGCTGCTGCTGGAAGCTTTTGGCGGCGCTGAAGTTCAAGCCGAAGAATCCAGAGGTGGCGTTTGTGCGCATCATGTAGCCACGCTCCATGAAGGCGGGATTCATCCGGGAGGACATACGGAAGGCATCGGTCATTTCATGATCGACCCAACTGAAGGCGAAGGAGGCACTCCCCTCGTCGGCAAGTGGAGCATCAAGGGGTCTACGGTAGCTGAAAGAACCGCGATGCATGGTGTCGGTGACAGCATCCATGCGCAGGCCGGGATAGAGAACATCGCGCGCATCCTGATAGCCATAGGCGAGTGACAGTTTAGCGCCGTAATCGAGGCTGTAGTCCATCCTGGCATCGGCGCTATAGACCTTGAAGGCAGTGCGGTCGCGGTGCTCCGGGAGGTAATTGGTGCCGCTAAATTCCGTGAAGGGAAGGCCCTTGCCGTCCCGATAAACACCGCCACGCTGAAAATAGAATCCGCCGAGGCCGAGGAGATCAGCGGTCAATGGGCCACTGGCACTGAATCCACCGGCGTAGTATCCGTGACTCCCGGTGTAGCCGTAGGTGGAAAGGGAGGCTTCCGTATCTGGAGACTGGGTACGTACTGCGATAGTGCCGCCGACGGTGCCACCCTGTTCGACAGAGAAAGGGCCGGTGCGGACACTGATTGACTCAATCTGCTGCGAGCTAACGTGGAACGCAGGCGGATCCATGCGGTTTGGGCAGGCGCAAAAGGTTTTGGTCTGGTCGACCGTAATCTGGACGTTATCCCGGGTGAGACCGCGCAGGACGAGATCCCCTGCGAGCGGACTCTTGCGGGAGAGCGCGACCAGCGGCATTTCGTCCGCCAGAATCGCGGCGAGGTCGAGGGGCTTGGCTGAGCGAATCTGCGCATCAGCGATCATGGTCTCTGCGTTGAGGATATTGGGCGCGACAACGACAACGGGATCGAGTTCGACGATGGTCTCGGCAAGGAGGTGACTGAAGGAAATAACCAGCGCCAGACAAGTTAAGGGAAGGATCCTGGGAATCATAAGCGAGCTGTGGAAAAGCCCTAAAAAACCAAAACCCTTGAGTATAGTCAAGGGTTTTATGCAGTAAAAACACGACTGTTGTAAAGCTATTCTGTGGCTTTATCAGCGCGGACCATGATGTAGAGGTATTCCTGCGAGCGGTCGGAGATTGAGTCGTCGCCATAGGTGATGCGGAGGTTTTCGTCGGTGTAGACTTCGCGAAGGCCGCCACCGCCGAAAAAGAGGCGGACGATCCAGGTGGGGACGATTGTGGTCTTATTAGGGAGTTGGCGTTTTTCGGCGAGCTCGGCGAGTTTCCAAAGTTGGAGGTTTTCTGGACGGCCCTTGACACCGGGAAAGCGGGTGAAGCGGATTTTGATCATATCGGGCCGGTCATCGAGCAACTTGTATTCACCGCGGAGGGTGCTGATGCGGACGTTGCTGCGGTCGCCATCCTGATAGGTAGGCGCGATATTCCAGTAATAGCCGTCTTTAGACACGACCTGGTAGATTTCATCGAGGTCGAGTTCGGGATCAACGCCGCGCTCGTCGAAATCGTAGTCGTAGGGACCCCATACCTGTTTCCAAGGAGCGGCCAGAAGATGGAGACGTTCCCTGACAGGAGGCTGGGGGCTGGCTTCGAGGAGTTCGTCGACGAGGGGTTGGAGTTCATTCTGGATGTTGAAGTCCGGGTCACCCTGGCCTGCGTATTTTTGGGCGGTATCGAGGATATCGGCCTTGATGGCTTCAACACTACGCTGAGCAAAGGAAGCGGATGACATGGTAAGGATTAACAGACCAACCAATGAAGTAATGGAAATTTTGTGCATAAGGAATGGAATATACACAAAAACCTGTAAAAGTTATCATTAGGTTGAAAAAGGCCCGGAAAGAATTGATTACTTTAGCATTACAGGAGTTCGGCGGGCATAGCGGTTTGGCGGCTTCCTCCACTGAGATTGCCCCAGAGGGTTCGGGATGGAGGATCTCAACTACGGTCATTCGGGCATCTAACCAAACGGTTTCGAATGACCATGAGACCGGTTGGTGCAATCCGTTTCATGAATAAGAAACGTGATTCTTATCCGTTGACGGGAAGCTCGGAATGGCGGGGTCCACCGGCATTGAAAATGGCATTCGTAGTAGCAGCCATCATCGGCGGGTAGGAGACTTCACCAAGCCCCTGAGGCGCATCGTAGGATTCTATAAATGTAACATCCACAGTAGGCTGTTCGGCCATTCGAAGAAGCGGGTAATTATCGAAATTGCTCTGCACTACGCGTCCATCTATCAAGGTGATTTTCTGGTGGAGGGTTGCGCTGAGTGCGTCGATGATACCGCCTTCGATTTGTGCCTCGGCACCGAGGGGATTGATCACTTGTCCGCATTCGACAGCGGCGTAGACGTGCTCGATGGGGTGACCCTGTTTCTCCCTGGCGGCCATTGCTACGACCGCGACATGGCTGCCATAGCCAGAAAAAGTGGCGACGCCATAGCCGTATTTTGAATCCTGCCGCCAACCTGACTTTTGCCTGACGATCTTAAGCAAATCACACACGACGGGAACATCGTGGATGGCCCTAGGCCATTTCAGTTTTCGCAGGGAATCAGAATCCCCATTGAGTGCCAGCTGGTAGTCCATGGTATCGACTTGAGCCTTATCCGCGAGAATGTCGATAAGGCTCTGCTCAACAAAACAAGTGATATTGTGTCCAGGTGCCCGTAGTGCAGCACCACGCCTGACGGCTCTCACCTGAGTCGACTTTGAAGCGGAGTTTTCAACTCCTTTGACAAGGTCAAAGATATCATTATCCCTCAACCGACGTGTGCATACCGTCTCAATGGCATCCGGATAACCGTTGTCCAGCAAACCAGCCCTGACGCGGTAGTAGTCCGGATTACGGTAGCGGCCAGTCTGCAAATCCTCTTCCCGGGTATGGATCATTTTTACCGGATAATCGACTTGTCTGGCGATGGCGACGGCTTCCTCGATGTAATCAAAAGCGAGTTTACGTCCGAAACCGCCCCCGATACGCAGTTGATGGTATTTTATCCTGTTGTGGCTGAGGCCAGTCATTTTGGGCAAAGCCTGGTAGAGATTGGTCAGTTGCTGGCAACCAGCCCATATCTCAACAATACCATCATGGTACCATGCGGTTGCATTCGGTGTTTCGAGAACGGCGTGAGAAATGGTCGGCACAAAGAACTCGTGATCGATCTTGTTGCCTGCACGAGCAAAAGCCCTGTCAAAGTTTCCTTTTTCGAAAAAGATGTCTTGCGGGTTCCTGACGGCTTTTTTCCGCTCTGCCATGAGCGATTCAGTATCTACATTCCCATTTCTACCGGAGTTCCAGTCGATAGAAACGGATCGTGATGCCTTGATTGCGGTCCAAGTGTCAACTGCGATAACTGCAACAGCATCGCCAACCTGTAACACTGCTTTAACACCGGGAATGCGTTTGGCTTCGGAGGCGTCAAAGCTCTTCAGTGAGCCCTGGTGAACCGGGCAATGTATCATGACCGCGTAGGCCAGGTTATCCGGAAGAGCATCGATGCTGAAGTCGGTCTTACCGGTTACAATATCCCTGTTATCCAATGAGCGTATCGGCTTACCGATGTAGGTAAAATCCTTGTGGGATTTAACTTTTGGATTGCGGGGCAATCTCTGGCGGCCGGCTAATTCCGCTATGTCCACGAATGCGATCTTTTGTCCATCGGGGCCAATGACATAGCTTTTGTGGGTATGGCAACGGTTCGGGGAGGTGTTCCATTCGCTCGCTGCGGCGGCAATGAGCATTTCCCGTGCAGCAGCGGCAGCTTCCCGGGTGTAGCTGTAATTCCTGCGGATACCGCTGCTGCCGACAGCTGCCTGACGACCAATATCATCGCGGGGTGAAGTTTGTCGTATTTTAACGTTATCCAGATCGGCACCCAGTTCATCCGAAATGATTATTGCATAGGCGGTACGGGTGTTTTGCCCGATTTCGGGAATCGCGATGGAAAGGAGGATTCCGTTATCTTTGCTGATGCTGATAAACGCGTTAGGGGAGAAAGGCTTTGTGCTTGTTGAAGCGGGGTGCTCTGAAGCTTGAGCTGGAAATGCATGAAACCCAAGGACCAAACCAGTTACTGAAAGACCGGTTGTCTTGAGGAAATCTCTTCTTGAGCAGTTCTCGAT
>CAYQCG010000076.1:0-7525 GCA_964415925.1 uncultured Puniceicoccaceae bacterium
GAATGAAATACAGGCTGAGTTGTCCGGTGTTATCGAAGAAGTTCTGGTCAAAAACGGTGATAGCGTCGAGTATGGTCAGCCACTCTACCGGGTGAAGGCCTAAAGCGGTCTGCTGTTGAACCTATGTTTGATAAAATACTCATTGCCAATCGAGGCGAAATAGCCCTGCGCATAATCCGTGCGTGCCATGAACTCGGAATCAAAACCGTTGCAGTCTATTCAGAAGCAGACGAACAATCACTTCACGTACAATTTGCCGATGGAGCAATCTGTATTGGGTCGGCTCGAAGCAATGAAAGTTATTTACGCGCAGAGCGGATCCTCTCGGCCGCAGAAATCGCCGATGTCGATGCAATCCACCCCGGATATGGATTCCTTGCTGAAGATGCCGATTTTGCAGATCAAGTGGAAAGCTGCAGGATTAAATTCATTGGCCCTAAGTCCAATACAATAAAATCGATGGGTGATAAGGCAGAGGCCAAAGTTACGGCTAAAAAGGCGGGAGTACCAGTAGTTCCTGGTAGTGATGGGCCGGTCACGAATGAGGCAGAAGCCCGTAAAGCCGCCGAAAAAATCGGCTATCCAGTTTTGATCAAGGCTTCCGGGGGCGGTGGCGGCAAGGGCATGAGGGTTGCCCATAATTCTGCCTCCCTCGGGAAAGAACTTATCGCGGCACAATCCGAAGCCGGTAATAATTTTGGTAATAGTGAAGTCTACCTTGAAAAGTATCTCGAAGCACCACGCCATATCGAGATTCAAGTTCTGGCAGACTCTCATGGGAATGCTGTTCACCTTTGTGAGCGGGACTGCTCAGTGCAAAGACGACACCAGAAAGTCATTGAAGAGGCTCCTTCGCCGTTTCTTACCCCCAAGCTCAGGGATAAAATGGGGAAAGACGCTCTCAAATTAGTAAAGGCGTGTAATTATGAAAATGCCGGAACGGTTGAATTCCTGGTCGATAGCAAAGGAAAATACTACTTCATAGAAATGAACACCCGGATCCAGGTCGAACACCCAGTCACCGAGGAAGTGACGAATATCGACTTGATTAAAGAACAAATCCGCATCGCGGCAGGAGAGACGCTTGGATTCGACCAAAATGCCGTAAAAATTAATCGCCATGCTATTGAGGTGCGGATCTGCGCAGAGAACCCAGCCAATAACTTTGCTCCCAGTGCAGGAAATATCGAATTATACTACCCACCGGGTGGACATGGAGTTAGAGTGGACAGTCACGCTTACGGTGGTTATACAATACCACCATACTACGATAGCATGATCGGAAAAGTTATTACTTTTGGGCGTACTCGCGAACTGGCCTTACAGCGTATGGATCGGGCATTATCCGAGTATCTCATCCGTGGAATCCACACGAATATCGGTTTTGCACGGGCTATTATTCGAGATCCTGTATTTGCGAATGGTGAGGCTACGACCCGATTTGTAGAAGAATTTTTTGAACGCACATCAAAAAACCAATTCACTCAACTTAACCCGGAATAATCATGCCAGACAAACACGACGAAAACGAAACAGAATCTGTTTCTCCTTCTGCTGAAGATTATACAACTGAAACATTGATGGAAAGTGATGAAGGCCGCATTATCATCAATAATAACGTAATCGCGAATATTGTTAAGATTGCCACTCTCGAGATTCCTGAAGTCGTCAGTATTAAGGAAGCGGGAGGGCTCAGTGAATTCGCCGGACTATTTTCGCGTAAGGATAACAGTCGTCGCGGCATCACTGTGGAGTCAGATGAAAACGACAACTACCGTATAGCAGTCGTAGTGGTCCTATCCTTTGGTGTTGAACTGGCAAAGGTAGGCTCGCAAATTCGCGAAGTTATTCGCGAGAAAGTGGAAAAGATGACCAATAATAAGGTGATCAAGGTAGACGTTATTATTGACGAAGTGAAAATGCCTGATAACGTCAAGGTTGAGGACGATTATCCAGACGAGGAAGATCAAAACTAAAAATAAACGATAGTTGGAAGCGATATACGACTATATACAGGAATTCTGCAACCGGGTAGCCCGGATAACAGGAGTAGAATTATTCAGTTATCCTGCGATCACATTGTTGGCGATTGCGGTCCTGTTATTTATTTTCCTAATGTTGCTTCGTCTCTTAAACACAGGCCCTCAACAAATTGTGGCTTTTGATTCGGCTGATGGAAAAGTCACTGTTTCCCCTAATGCTGTCGGAGAAATTATCCAGAAAGCAGCTAGCGCAAGTAGTGGTATAGCCCGATGCAAAAGCCGCCTCCAAGTTCGCCGGGGCAACTTGCATATAAATATTCGGCTCCAGTTAAAAGCTGGTAGCAAAATGAAATTGGTGGAGGAACAGTTAAAGAGACATATCCGTCACACCATGCAGGACATGCTGGGTATGGACAACGTAGGGTCCATAAACATTGAGATTACCGGGATTGTGGGCAACCCAATGCCGCCTCAACAAGAGGTTCCACAAGAGCAACCCCGTCTTTTAAGCCGGTATGATGCCGACCCGGAAGTAACTGAACCGGATCAGGAAAAACCCAAGACTACATGACCAGTCTTTGGGATGCGCATTTTTACGGCATTCTGGACGCAGGGTATATCAGCTCAAACGACTGGCTCAATAAATCGAATGCCTTGATTGAGGGAGGCGCGGATCTGGTTGAATTCCGTGCCAAGGAATATACCATTGCTGAATGTATCCGCGTGCTGGATACCATCACACCACTGTTTACCAGGCATAGTATCCCATTAATCGTAAATGACCACCTTGATCTCGCACTCAGCTACCCAAGCCTGGGGCTGCACATTGGGCAGGATGACGTGAACCCACGGAAAGCACGTGAGGTGCTGGGCCCAGAGCGTATCCTGGGACTATCAACTCACTCGCTGGAGCAGGTCAAGGATGCAATCGAGCTGAAGGATACTTTGTCATATTTTGCTGTAGGGCCAGTCTATGCCACCCAAACAAAACCGACTTACAAAGCAGTAGGACTCGAATTACTTGAAGAAGTTGCCCGGTTAAATCCACCCCTGCCGTTCTTTGCCATTGGTGGAATCAATCGTCATACGATTACCGCGGTCAAAAGAGCGGGAGCGAATAGAGTTGTTGTCGTATCAGACGCATTGTCTACGGAAAACACCTCCAAAGTGGTGAAAGAAATAAGATCAGCTCTGGTAAAATAAGTGCTTTCAGTAAAACCTGAAAACTAAATCCGACCATTGCCCGTCAACCGAGCAATCGAGTGTATATTCACCATGAATTTGCTCTGCTTTTGTCTTGTAGACCTCGACTACCGATTCGATTTCCTCAGCCATTATGACGCTTAAAACTAAACAACCACCGGTTTTAACCGCACCCAGTAATTGTTCTGAGTATTCAATGAGTGTTGGCGCGAGTATATTCGCCAATACAATATCCGCTTGTTTGTTATCCAATCCTTCTGTTAAGTCCTTGCATTCTAAAACAACATTATTTTGAAGGCCATTAGCGCTGGCGTTATCCTTTGCTACCTCGACTGAATCCGGGTCAATATCAAAACCCAAGATATCCTTGAAACCCAGCTTCGCCGCACTGAGACTTAAAATACCGGAGCCACAGCCAGCATCGATAACTGATTTATCGTTAAGAGAGTCTTTCCATAATCCAGCTGTCTCAACCAGACGTAAAGCACACAAACGGGTTGTTTCATGGTTTCCTGTCCCGAATGCCATCCCTGGGTCCAGGTAAAGCGCAGCCTCACCCAACGGCACGTTATACTTATCTTTTTCCCATAGAGGAACCCAGTGTAATCCCATGTGCGACCAAGGGTGGAAGTGCTCTTTGTAAGCTTCTTTCCAATCCTTTTCCTCGAGTGGTATGATCATCGGATCCTCAGGTAACTCATCTACCTGCTTCCGAAGGGCTGTGTAAGCCTCCAAGGCTGCTTCTTCAGTATCGAAGTAACCATTTAAACGACAGGTCCCTGCTTCACGGTCATCATAGAGCATCCATTGCGATATTTCCCATTCGCAACTGAGCTCCTCTATCTTGTCAAGTTGCTCCGGGCTCAGAGATGCAGATAAATGGATCATGGAAATCTTTTTGACTTTGCAGAGCCAGTGCAGCATTCAGTCATTTCACCAGTTCCAAGCTCAGGTCTGCGACGACTCTGGGAAGCAGCTTGTGTTCAGCTGCGTGCACTTTAGCTTCCAGTGACTCGAGTGTGTCTTTATTCTCAATATGAACGACCTCCTGATCGATGATGGGACCTCCGTCTACTTCTCCGGTGACATAGTGAACGGTACAACCAGTATATTTCGCACCATATCTGTAAGCTTGTCCAATGGCATCAAGACCCTTGAAACTGGGTAGCAGGCTTGGGTGAAGGTTGATTACACGACCAGGAAATGCCTCCAGAAATGAAGCATCAATAATTCTCATGAAACCTGCGAGGACTACAAGATCAGCCTCAAATTCTTTAATTGTAGTTATATAATCCTGCTCCGATTCTCTACTCAATCTCGCTTTACGGAGCCCGGGATTAATGTAACGGGAAGGCACCCCATACTCTTCACCCAATGTCAGGATACGTGATTCTACTCGATCCGAAAGGATGCCTACTGGAACAGCATCGCCCAGTTCTCGCTTCTTCCATGACTTTAGCAAGGCTTCAGCATTACTGCCATATCCGGATCCAAGAATAACAAATTTCATTGTAAGAACCTAGTAGCGCGGGGATGAGATTAAAACGTAAAAGGCACGTTTACTCAAAAATTTTTCGTGCCTTCTCCCAGAAGGAGTCTTCGACAGGATTATCCGCATCACCGCAAGCCAGGGCAAATTCCTCTAGCTTTTCCTTCTGCTCACGAGTGAGTGATTTGGGAACCTCTATGTTCACACGGATGAGTTGGTCACCCCTCTGGCCACTTCGGAGATTTGGTACTCCTCGTCCGCGTAAGCGAAACGTAGTCCCATTCTGGGTTGAAGGAGGTATTTTGAGATTTGCACGGCCAGAAGGGCTGGTTAAGGTCGGCACCTCGATTGTACCACCAAGGACTGCAAGGGTAAACTTGATCGGGATTTCGCAAAACAGGTCATCGCCCCTGCGCTCAAAAATCTCGTGTTCTGCCACATGTATGACAACGTAAAGATCGCCTGCCGGACCCCCCTGGGTACCAGCTTCTCCATTTCCTGCTGAACGTAGTTTATAACCTGTATCGATGCCGGCCGGAATCTTGATTTTGATCCGGTTGTTGGACACGACCCGGCCGTCTCCTCCACACGCTCGACAATGCTTCTCGAAAGTGCGACCGCTTCCGTTACAGGTGGGGCAAGTCTGCTGCATCTGGAAAAAGCCGCGTGATGTAATGACACGTCCAGCACCACCGCAAGTCCCACAGGTTGTCACATTGGAACCGGGCTCTGCACCATCTCCATGACAATTGTCACATTTCAAGTGAGTCCGGTAGGTAATTTCTTTTTCGGCACCTTTAATTGCTTCGAGCAGGCTGATTTCGAGGTCATAACGCAGATCTGCACCGCTACTTCCACCACTGCGTCCGCCAGTTGCACCGCCAAAGAATTCTTCAAAGATACCACCCCCGGCTCCGCCACCTCCGCCACCGAAAACTTCACGGAAAATATCGAATGGATCATGAAAACCGCCGCCCATTCCGGCACCGGCAGCGCGTGCACTTGGATCAAAGGCCGCATGGCCATAACGGTCATAGGCAGCACGGCGGTCTGGATCCTTTAATGCCTCATATGCTTCTGAAACTTCCTTGAATTTTTCTTCCGCGGTGGCATCGCCCGGATTCTTATCAGGGTGATATTTGACCGCCATTTTTCTGTAGGCTTTCTTGATTTCCTCGGCGCTGGCATCTTTGCCAACTCCAAGGATCTCATAATAATCGCGTTTAGCCATCGTATCAGGCATTCTCCTCTTTACCGCTGGAAACGATTACTGAAGCCGGTCTTAACAACCTGTCCTTCAGCCTATAACCGGTTCGCGTTACACTGATGATTTTGCCTTCTTCCATTTTATCATGAGGTTCATGGGACATGCACTCATGATGATCCGGATCGAATGTGTCCCCGGGTTTGGGCTCCATTTGTTCGACTCCATGATCGCGGAGTGTTAACATCAGTTGGTTGGCTACCATGTCGATCCCATCAATAACACCTTTGGCCTCAGGATGATGTTCATGGGCTGACTTTAGGCCAAGTGTCAGGTTGTCCAAAGTGGGTAATAATGACTCGACCAATCCCTCGATTGCATAGCGTCTAATTTCGTCTTTTTCCTTTGCCACACGGCGACGAAAATTATCGAGATCTGCCACTGCCCTGAGGTGTTTTTCGCGCAGATCTTTCGCTTGGGCAGTTGTCTCATCCAGCTTCTTCATGAGATCCTGAAGCGCTGTTTCATCATCGTTTTCTGCATGTTCATCAACAACTTGTACATCAGATTCAGAGCTATTGGAATTCTTCTCAACAGCTTTGTCCTGAGTCGGTTCTTCTGCTATTTCGGGATTTTGGTCAGATTCTTTTGTTTCCTTTTCAGTCATGAGCAAACGGTGAGGTTAGGACAAGTCGGCCATCAGGTTCAAGCATACATCCAGCATAAGGCATGCGCGTTTATATAAAAGATCAGCAGGCAACGAACCGGTCCGTTATCAGAATGCGGGAATCAGCTACTGCGAAAAAGTCCGCCCTGGTTATGTAAGGAACCAATGCATTCTCCCCGGCTGAAAGAGTATCCCCTTCAGAATCCTCAAGCTCTCCGTCAGTGAGATGGAGCAAACACGGTTCCTCATTGGCCCCAATCATGAACCGTTCGCCTTCCTTTAAATCCAGCTTACGCAGCCTGAACACCGGGCTATCGACAAGGACCTGCTCACCTGGTTGATCATGGATCAGGTCAGGCTCCACATCGTCAAAGTTGATTGATGCCAATGACTGCTCGATATGCAACTCACGGGGTTTACCATCAAGTCCCACACGTCCCCAGTCATATACACGGTAGGTCGTGTCTGAATTTTGCTGTATCTCCAATATCAAATTACCTCCGTCAATCGCATGTAAACGCCCGCTTGGGACAAAGAGACTGTCGCCAGGCCTTGTCGGTAACCGGGGGACTAGTGGTTCCAACTCACCCGAACGTAAAGCCTCTTCAAATTGATCGCGGCTGACGCCTGGTTTGATACCTGCAAGGACCGCAGCATCGGAAGTCGCCCGGTGAATATACCAATTTTCGGTCTTCGGTTCGCCATTGAGCTCTCCTGCGATTTCAGCCGGAGGATGTACTTGAAGACTAAGGCGTTCTTTGCAATCCAGCCACTTGACCAAAATAGGGAACGGCTTGTCGGGAGGGTATGCCGACCCCATAACTGCTTCTACCTGCTCGTTTAGCAATGTCCGGATCGTCTTACCAGCATAAGGTCCTGATTTGACGATAGACTGTGCTTCATCACGGTCAACAATCTCCCAGCTTTCGCCAATCAGGCTTTCTTCGGGCAGAATCCGTTGTAATAGTTCTTCAAGACCG
>CAYQCG010000077.1:0-7498 GCA_964415925.1 uncultured Puniceicoccaceae bacterium
TGTAAAATATTATTACAAATCGTTTCAATGGTCAAACTAATTAGGGTCTGAAAATGTACGAAAACTGGGCTACACCTGATATTATACGCTTATACCAACGCTTGCCCAACACGTTCCATCAGAAGTTTTGTTGCTTTAATTCCCTCAGCTTCTGAAATTTGCCTACCTTCATATTCTATTCCGATGTAGCCACGATAGCCCGCATCTTTTACAATGGTCAGCATTTTCTTGTAGTCGGTGTGGATTTCGTCTCCTTCTTCATTGAAGTCGTGGGACTTGGCGCTGACTGCCTTGGCGAAAGGCATCATTTCCGTAACACCTTTGTAACGATCATACTCAACTACACAGTTCGGCCTTGGCATGCTCCGGTCACGTTCGATACAGAAGTTTCCAAAGTCAGGGAGAGTCCCGCAATTTGCTTTACCGGTATTTGCAATCACGTTTGTTAGCCATGCACCATCTGATGAGTATCCCCCATGGTTTTCAACAAGCACATTCAAGCCCGCCTGGGCAGCATAGTCGCTGAGTCTAGCTAGACCATCAGTGGCAGTTCTTGAAACTTCCTCACGTGTACCCTCTCCTGCTGCATTCACCCTGATGGAATGGCACCCCAAAAACCGGGCAGCATCAACCCATTTGTAATGATTTTCCACTGCTTTAGTTCGTTCTGCCTCATTGGTATTTCCCAACTGACCTTCACCGTCACACATGATAAGGAGACTCTTAACACCATTACCATCAGCACGTTTCTTCATTTCATTGAGGTAGGCATTATCCTCTGCTTTATCCTTGAAGAACTGGTTAACATACTCAATTGCATAGATACCGAAGTCATTTGCCGCAGTCGCTGCGAAATCCAGGTTGTCCATGGTCTTATCATTTCGCAAAGCGCGATGAAGCGACCATTGAGCAAGGGAAATATCGAAAAATAGACCATTCCCGGACGCACATGATGTCAATTTACCTGCAGTGGCAAAGGCTGCTGCAAACAATGAAGAATTCTTAATAAAGGAGCGTCGGGATAAGTTTTTTTTCATAATAAGATGCGACCAGATTAGATTAATTTGTCAAATAATGATTGCATCCAAAGGACACAAGATCCCACACCGTAATCTTCAGATTACAAAAAGCGCGAACGAAATTAATGCAACTGCATCTAATAGCTGAAAAAAGATTACAATGTGGTTACACAAAAAGATGAGCTCATGCAAACGCTGTATTAAACATTGCTCATATTAATAACATAATTTTTATAAAAATAGATTGTATGTACCACAAGACATTCGTCGACAACATGATAAAGATGCTTTACAGAATCGCGTTCATTTCATTTTCTTCTGAAATAGAAGCATCGGAATCACTGATGGCTCAAACAAATGTTACAATTAATTTACCACACTGTTGTGTGGTTGACAGGCATCATAGAGTTATCTAATTAATTGCCTGCAATCTTAAGTATCGCCTTATATACTAGCCGCATAAATAAGTATTCAGTTACCCGCTGCTCAGCTTAGCGTTCTCGTAGCCGCCTCGAAAGAGGCGGCTTTTTTATACACGCTTCAGTCATACGATTGACAGGTGAAAGTGCAGATTTTAGAACCAGTTTATGGTATTAACACCTTCAACAATGTTACCCCTGGGCACTAAAGCACCAGATTTTACGCTTCCTGACCCTTACGACAAAGAGGTCAATTTGTATGATTATGCAAAAGATTCAAAAGCCATTTTGATCGCCTTCTGGTGTAATCATTGCCCTTATGTAAAGCATTTGAAGAAACATTTTGCGGGCTTCGCAGATACTTACCGGGATAAAGAAGTAGCAGTCATAGCGATCAACTCCAATGACGCTGCCAAATATCCCGACGACAGGCCTGACTAGTTGAGGGAGGACATTGAAGCCTACAGTTATTGCTTTCCCTATCTGATTGATGCCTGGCAAGATGTGGCCAAATCTTACCGTGCAGCATGCACACCAGACTTCTTCCTCTTCAATAGAAATCTCGAACTCTTTTACCGGGGGCAATATGATGATTCACGTCCGGGCAATAACAAAAGTATCGATGGAAGTGATTTAAGGACTGCCATAGAATCCGCCATATCGGGTAAAGAACCGCCTGAGATCCAGAAACCAAGCATGGGTTGCAACATAAAGTGGCTCCCAGGGAACGAGCCCGATTATTTTGGCTAGCAATCTAGAGGGTAGTCGAAAAGTATACGACCAACCCTGCCATAGCGAGGCCGCCGAATAGCACAACAACAACGAAAAACGTCATTACATCACCCGTAGTCCGGAACGAGGGCTGACTGGAAATGACGGGGTTCTCACGGAAGCTTTTCCCGATTCTTCCAGGGACTAGACGTCCAATATACGAAACTCCATATATCAAGAGAAACAAAGCCGCGAAGAAGGTGTAGGGCGTAGCAGTTAGATCATAAATCTGCATTTCACACAGGGTAGTGGTAGTGTATGAATCAATTAAAAGTTACGAATGAGTGAATTCAATACTTTTTGTGCATCAGGGCTGAAATTTTTTCAATATTCCAAGTGAAATTAAAGAAGTTTAGCTCCTCGCTTTGCCAATTATCACACTTAAATCTATTATTGGCGGTAATCAGATGTCTACACGTCAAAAACTGGAATACATACGTCTCAAGGGTGTCCGTCAGAACAATCTGAAAGATCTGGATCTGGATATACCAGTAGGCAAGATGACTGTTGTTACGGGCCTGAGTGGCACCGGTAAGTCGTCACTCGTCTTTGAGACACTGCATGCCGAGGGGCAACGCCGCTACGTTGAAACGTTCAGTACATATACACGCCAGTTTATGGAAATGCTGGACCGTCCCAATGTTGACCAAGTTGAAAACATCCGGCCTTCGATCGCAATCGAACAGGGCAATACAGTTAAGACATCCCGCTCCACGGTGGGAACAATGACTGAACTGTGTGACTATTTTAAAGTCTGGTTCAGTCAAAACGCTACTTTGTATGATCCGGAAACAGGTGAAGTGGTCGAAGATGACAATCCCCAGTCAATTTGGAAAAAAATTTACTGCGAATTTACCGGGGAAACCCTGAATATTGCTTTCAAGGTGGTTCGGCCTGAAAATTTATTGTGGGACGAAATCTTATACTCCCTGAAATCCCAAGGATTTACACGAATCCGGACTGACATTGGCATAGAGAGGCTTGAATCCTTCGATGCTTCAAAATTAGCCGAATTCAACTCGATCCATGTTTTCCAGGATCGTTTGAAAATCGCTCCCTCAGTTCGTAATCGATTTGTAGATGCGGTTAAGACCGCACTTCACTTCGGTAAAGGTGATGTATTTTTCTTCAACAGCGAAAGTGAGCTTGTCGGTCATTATTCCGAAGGATTGCAATCGCCCAGAACGGGTCGGCGCTTTCGCAAGGCAAATGCTGGGATGTTCTCATTCAACTCTCCACTGGGAGCTTGTCCGAAGTGCCGGGGATTTGGACGTGTCATCGAGATTGATTATGACCTGGTCGTCCCGGATAAAACAATATCACTGAAAGAGGGTGCCATCCGCCCCTTCCATGGAGCAGTTTACAGTGAAAGCCAGAAAGACTTAATACGTGGCTGTCGTGACTACGGGATTTCCACGGAAAAGCCTTTTAAAAGTCTTACGGAGAGGGAAAAGCAATATGTCATCGAAGGAGAACCAGATTACGGGGAGCAAGGTAAGCAGTGGCCGAAAGCATGGTATGGAGTACGGCGGTTTTTTGATTGGCTAGAGAGTAACACCTATAAGATGCATGTCCGGGTATTTCTTTCGAAATATCGATCTTACGTGAAGTGTCCTCAATGCGGCGGAACCCGTCTCCAGGAAGAAGCCCTGAATTGGAAGTGGAAAGGCCACACCCTACCCTCGCTCTATGCTCTTTCCGTTTCAAAATTACTGAAGCTGATGCAGTCAGCCAAAAGCTCCAAAAAGAATGATCTGGTAAGAGATATCAGTCTACAGGCAATCATAAGCAGGCTCAGTTACCTTGATCAGGTAGGGTTAGGGTATTTAACGTTGGATCGTGCATCAAGGTCACTATCCGGTGGAGTAGTTGAGCGCGTCAATTTAACCGCGGGCCTTGGGACCGGATTAGTAGATGCCCTATTTGTTCTGGATGAGCCCTCAGTAGGCCTGCATTCGAGGGACATTGATCGCTTGGTCCAAATATTAAGACGTCTTTCAGAGGAAGGTAATACCGTGGTTGTTGTGGAGCACGATGAAGCTGTGATGCGTGCCGCCGACTACCTTGTGGAGCTAGGACCGGCACCTGGCCGTGATGGCGGAAATATTGTCTTTGCCGGAACACCATTGAGCCTGAACAAACAAAATGGAACGATAAATTCGGAGTACCTTCTGGGCACAAGGACCATCGAATTGCCCAAGGATTACCACAAGTCCTGCATGAGAGGGAAAGAATCAATCGCTATCAAAGGTGCCAGAAAACATAATTTGAGCCTTAAAAACCTGAAGATTCCGCTCCAGAAACTGGTGGCACTCAGTGGCGTATCCGGTTCCGGTAAATCAACCCTTCTCAATAATGTCATTTTTCAGGGCCTCCGGAGAGTACGTGGATTGCCTGCGGAAAATCCTGCGGAAGTGAAGACGATTCGAAGCACTCTTAATTTCAATGAAATCGCGCTAGTCGACCAGTCTCCAGTAAGTCGCACTCCACGTTCAAACCCTGCTTTATATTGTGAAGCATGGGACCATATCCGCAGCCTTTTTGCTACTACGGATGCAGCCCGTTCAAGCGGCCTGACAACATCGCACTTTTCATTCAACAATGGTGATGGCAGGTGCCCGACTTGTGAAGGGATGGGAAAGATTAAGGTCGAGATGCAATTTATGGCAGATGTTTTCCTGCAGTGCGATACTTGTGAAGGAAAGCGTTTCAAGCCGGATATCCTGAACATCCAGTGGAACGGAAAAAGTATCGCGGACTTGCTTGAGATGACAGTCAGCGAGTCTCTGGAACTATTCAAGAAACAACCAAAGATCAAGTGTCAACTCCAAGCCTTGGCGGACGTCGGACTCTCCTATCTGACGCTTGGGCAGCCCCTGAATACACTATCAGGCGGAGAATCTCAGCGATTGAAGCTTGTCAAATACCTATCCCGCTTCGATGGGAATACAAAGTCCTCACTACTACTGTTGGATGAGCCAACAACAGGATTACACCGGCATGACATACAAACTTTACTAAATGTACTTCACAAGCTTGTTAATGAAGGACACTCCCTGATCGTCATTGAGCACCAGATGGACGTATTGAAAGCTGCGCATTGGATCATTGAACTTGGCCCGGAAGCAGGGGCCGGAGGAGGGAAAGTAGTTTTTGAAGGAAAGCCCGAAGACTTACTCGAAACAGATACGGCAACAGCCCCGTACCTGAAAAGTCTATATCATATGGACAATAATAAGCTTGTCAGAAATAGACCGCAAAGAAATGGCAATTCCCCTAAAAACACCTCCAGCCTAAGCATCAGAGGTGCGCGTGAACATAACCTCAAAAACTTCGATCTAGAAATACCTCATCATAAGATTACAGTGATAACCGGTGTATCGGGTTCGGGAAAGTCTTCACTTGCTTTCGATATCATTTTTGCAGAAGGCCAGAGAAGGTTCATGGAATCAATGTCAGCCTGGGCGAGACAATACGTTGAACAAATGTCACGTCCTGACATAGACGATTTACGTGGAATTCCGCCGTCAGTAGCAATCGAACAAAGGGTTACCCGAGGGACGCGCAAATCTACAGTTGCAACCATAACCGAAGTTGCCCAATACCTGCGCTTGCTTTTTGCGAAGATAGGTGTTCAGCACAGTATTCATACGGATGAACCTCTGATCAGTCAAAATGAAAATGCTCTGGCAGAGAAACTGTGTAAACTCTTGAGTGAGCAACCTGAGAATTCAGCGCCATTAACACTATTGGCACCATTGGTGAGAGGCCGGAAAGGACATTATCAACCTCTGGCTGACTGGGCTGCCAAGCACGCATATGAACTTTTGCAGGTCGATGGTAACTGGATTCGAACCCGGAATTTTGAGAAACTGAACCGTTACCAGGAGCATGATTTGGAACTGGCTATAACCCGTATAATAAGGAAGAAAGATTACTGGACGTTGGACACACGTTGTAATGGCAACCTCGAAAGTTACAATGATACTGTAGTTAATATCTCCTCTGCAAAGTCATCTGAAGCGCTTCTGACGGTTATAAACGCAGCACTGAAACTCGGGAAAGGTAGCTGCATCCTTGTCGACAAGAACCATAAGCCCATCAGTTGGTTCTCAAAACAAAGGACAGATCCTGTAACAGGTGAATCTTACCCTGGACTGGATCCAAAGCATTTCTCCTGGAACTCATCGAAAGGCTGGTGTCCGGTATGTCGAGGGCATGGACACCTGTGGGAGTGGATGAGAGAACGGGAAGATCTGATCGATAACTTTCCGGAAAATGTGGAAGACGGCGCGCTATGCCCTGAATGCAATGGTGCACGTATAAATCGTATGAGCCGCGCTGTTAAGCTACATCTGAAAGACGGTCAATGTATCAACTTACCCGAACTTTTGCATAACACTCCTGAAAAGATATTGGGCTTCTTAAAGGAACTTGAAACGGACAAAAGAGGCAATGCTATCTTTCAGGACGTTATGCCAGAAATCGAAGAGCGTTTGCGATTTATGGAAGAAGTCGGGCTGGATTATCTTTCTCTCGACCGGGCAACAGCGACACTGTCCGGAGGTGAAGCGCAGCGAATTCGTCTTTCCGCCCAATTAGGCTCGAACTTATCAGGTGTTCTCTATGTTTTGGATGAACCTTCTATCGGTCTGCATGCGCGAGATAACAAACGACTGATTGAAACCTTAAAGCGCCTCAGAGCACGCGGGAATACCGTGCTTGTTGTAGAACATGACGAGGATACCATGCGCGCTGCTGACCGAATTATCGACTTGGGCCCAGGTGCCGGTAGGCATGGAGGTGAGTTGCTAGCCAATGGCACCTTCAAACAACTCCTGCGAAAAAAGGATTCACTGACCGGGCTTTATCTCGGGAAAGGCATAAAGCATCCCATGCGCGGAAACTACAGAACCTTACCCCGTCTCTGGAAACCACGAGGTCGTAAGCCACAACCTGACTGGGTGGTTCTGGAAAAACCAAAATTAAGAAATTTGAAAGGCGACAATCTGATCATTCCACACAACCGCTTGATAATGGTATGCGGCCCATCAGGAGCTGGTAAATCAACTTTGATCAGGGACAGTCTTCAACCAGCCGTTTCCGAGGCAATAAAGAGAAAAAAAAACAAGCTGAAAGGAACTGCTTACAAACTCCTGCACAATGGTGATCAGTTCAAAAAAGTAATCGAAGTGGATCAAAGTCCTATCGGAAAAACTCCACGCTCTACACCAGCCACTTACATCGGTGCATTTGATATCATACGACAGTTTTTCGCAGGACTTCCCG
>CAYQCG010000078.1:0-7494 GCA_964415925.1 uncultured Puniceicoccaceae bacterium
AGCGTCATCACCGTTGCCTTCAAGTTCATCCAGGATTCCACGAGCAATATAATACCAGGGCTTATCCTCCTTGCTCAAGTCATCCTCATCAATATTCTCCAAAAATACTTCAACGGATTCTGCGTCACCTATTGGGAGGGAGATGATGGCGCTGCGTAACAGCCATGCTGGATCAGACGGGTCAGGATACCGGCTCAAAAATGTTTCCGCTTCATCCCATTCGCCCAGTGCTATCGCTGCTGTGGCGGCCTGCAGAAGCGTACGGTCATACTCGATTTCCGGCAGGTCAGGATTATTCAGGACTTTCGAGAAAAGCTTGAGTGCGATGGAAGGAAAACCCTCCACCTGTGCCGTGCGTGCGGCCTCAAGGGCATTCAAAAGGTCGAGTCGCTGTCCTGGATTAGTGATCGCAATTGATTCATCCAGAGGGACTTCCTGAGCTGCCGAAGGGTCGCACAAGCTGATAAGCAGGATTGAGATAAGAACTGATTTCAAACCTTGACGCATAAATTACAGACAGGATGACAGGATTGGCATCTGCGGCAAGCATGGAGCCAACCAGAGCTTATTGGAAAAAGAAATGGGAAAGAACGTTCCCGCTATTTCCGGGTGATCCTAAAGTTGGCATGAGAGGGGACGACTTATCCGGCATAAACCAACCCAGAACGGAAAATCAAATATATGCGACTTAATCCCGACTATAGTGAAGAATACACCCATTACCCCTTTGAGAGCATTGAAGCTTCCCTGCAAAGCAGTGATTCAATTGGTGCTATACTGGAGTGCGCTCGTGAGCGTTTTAAGGATAAAACCATCACGCGTGAACAGTTTGAGCGCATTGAAACGATCTGCAGCGACTATGAAAAGCACCAGAAACAGGTACGCGACCATTGTCTCGACCTGAAGGAGATCGGGCAATTTCAGCGTTTCAGTGAATCGTCCGACCTCCTGACACATTTCCTGATGCAACGCGGGAAGCACCTCCTGGATGATTTAACGGAGGCGGTCCTGACATTTTGACGGCTTAGTAATCGGCCGCCCGTGTTCTGTCAAAGCGCAAGTCACCCGGCTTGCGCTTTCAGGTCTCTGGAAAGAACGGCAACTGCGTGTGGATTCTTTATAAATCCCATTTACAGCTTCAGATTTTTTGCTCAACCTGCGGGGCATGGAACTCTTTGTTCCCTGTGAACCCGAATATGAAACACGCTGTGCGCTGACTCCGGAAAGCGCCAGGAAACTAACGAGCCTGGGTCTGACCGTTAACGTTGAAAACGGCCTTGGGCGTCAAAGCGGCTACGCAGACAGTCTCTATGAAGAGGCCGGTGCGGGAACAACAAATGAACGGGGGGAAGCCCTGGCCTCAGCCGATATCATTCTTCGGGTAAGGCCGCCTGAGAAAGAGGCTGAGATCCGGCAGATGAAAACCGGGGCGCTGCAGGTCAGCTTTCTGGATCCGTTCAACCAGAAGGATTTACTGGAACAACTGAAATCTGCGAAGGTGAGTGCAGTTTCCATGGAGATGATGCCGCGCACCACCCTGGCTCAAAAGATGGATGCGCTGTCTTCACAGGCGAACCTGGCGGGATATGTGGCAGTAATCGAGGCCGCCAACCGGATGAACCGCATCCTGCCGATGATGATGACTCCGGCGGGAACGATTTCGCCCGCGCGGGTGTTTGTGATCGGTGTCGGCGTCGCCGGCTTACAGGCGATTGCTACGGCCAAACGGCTGGGAGCACGGGTGGAGGCCTTTGACACACGTCCGGTCGTCGAGGATCAAGTGAAGAGCCTGGGCGCTAAATTCGTGAAAATCGACCTGGGAGACACTGGACAAAGTGAACAGGGTTATGCGAAGGAATTGACCCCTGAACAAATTGAGAAGCAAAAGGAAGGGCAGGCAGCGGCTTGCGCCCACAGTGATATAGTGATCACAACAGCAAAGCTGTTTGGCCGGCCGGCGCCCCGAATCATCGACCAGTCCACCCTGGACCGGATGAAACCGGACAGCATTGTTGTGGATCTGGCGGCAGAAACCGGGGGCAATGTTGAAGGCAGCAAACCGGGAGAGGAGGTTATCACGGAAAAAGGCGTGATCATTATGGGCGCGAAAAACCTTGAGGGACGCGTAGCGCATCATGCGAGCCAAGTTTACGCAAGCAACCTGGCCAGCTTCGTGGAGCACTTCTGGGACACCGAAAAGAAGGTATTTGATATGCGAGTGGACGATGAAATCCTCAAGGGTTGCCTACTGACCCATGAGGGTGAAATCGTGAATGAACGATATTTGCAAATTACTGGAGGAAAATAGTATGCCCGCACCCAAATCCGCCGCTCCCGAACTGAGAACCTTGCCGGATCTGGCGGAGGAAATCCGCCAGTGGAAAAACTACCACTACTTCTGGCTGACGGTTTATTACATCCTCGGAGTCTGTGCCCCCTTACTCTCCCTCACCCTGGCCATCCAACCAGACTTTCTGGACTTCGATAGGGATACCTGGGAGACACTGAGCTGGGTTTCGGTTGTGATGGTATTTCTACTGGCCTTCCTCAACCCCATGTCGAAGGCTAAGAGCTGGCAGGGTGCCCTCAACAAGCTGCTGCCGGCCTACCGCGAGTATTATGACTTCAAGGAAAAGACCAACTCACCCCGCGACCTTATGCAGGCCTACAAGGAGGCCCGGGAGATCGCGGCATTAACGGATTGAATACAGGGATTTAACAAATGGACTTAATACAACTCTTCTTCGTCTTTGTTTTAGCGGCCTTTCTGGGGCTGGAATTAATCAGCAAGGTGCCTTCACAGCTACACACCCCACTGATGTCCGGTGCGAACGCAATCAGCGGAATCACGATCGCAGGAGCCATTATGGCAGTGGAAGCCGGCCTGGAAACCCCGACTGGCAAGATCCTCGGCGTCCTGGCGGTGGTGTTCGCTACGATCAATGTGGTGGGAGGCTACCTTGTGACTGACCGTATGCTGGGGATGTTCAAGCATAAGAAATGAGGCCGGTGCTTTCAGTTTGGCTGCTATTACTCCTGCTACAAACCTGCCTGCAGGCGAACGTCAGTGACGAGGAACTGGAGGAGGCGATCCGCTGGGCCTATAACTATGACTCGCGCGGGGAGTTGGTGTTCAAGAAAATGATACAGCAGAATCCGGAACATCCGCTGGGCTATTTCCTGATGGCTTCGCTGAAGTACTGGGAGGTATTGCGGGACCCGCGGAGAGACGACTGGGCCGAAGAAGCCGAGGATGTCATCGAGGAAGCGGTGGATGTGGCAAACGATTTTGAGGATGAGAACGAGGGCAACCCCGAGGGCGTTTTTTACCGGGGGATGGTATATTCAGTGAAAACCATGTTCAACCTGGCTCGGGAGAATGTCTGGAGCACCTTCTGGAACGGGCGACGTTCGCTTTCGATCATGGAAGACATGCTGGAGATGGAACCGGACCGTCATGACGCCAAGCTGATTCCCGGCGTGGCCAACTGCTATCTGGATAATGCGCCGGGATACCTCAAGCCGGTGGCTGTGTTGCTGGGCTACAGCGGAGAGGTGAAAACGGGACTCCAGCTGCTCAGGGAATGTATCCAGAATGGCCGGCTGGCCCCAACGGAAGCAGCCTGGTATCTGGGAACGGTGCATTTGGAAATCACCCGGGACTTCAAAGCGGCGGCGGAAGTATTCAACCAGCTGGTAGAGGACCATCCGCTGAATCCCCTGATGCGTTATCGCCTGGTGCGGGCGTACGAGCTGGATGGTGACTACAGGAATGCACTGCAGGCAACCCAATACCCAAAGCAACTGGAAAGCGTCGTAGCACATGCGCACCAACTATTCTGGTTGCGTTTCCGGGAAGCGTTGATGCTTCACCATCTGGACCGACAAGAGGAAGCACTGCGTGCGGCACAGCAACTTATCGATGATCTCTCGCAAAGAGCTAACGAAGATGAGTTACTGGCAATGAGTTTGCGTCTCAAAGCCCGGGCATTACTGGCACTGGAAAGGGATGATGAAGCACTGACGACCCTGCAGTTGATCACGCGCTCACTCGACAAGCAGGAGTACCGTGCCGCCCAACGAATGATTGAGGAACTACCGAAACCCTGAAATTTTTCATGTCAAACCAAGTCATACAGATCGTTTATATAGTCTCTGCCGTCCTTTTTGTGCTGGGGATCAAACTGCTCGGAAAGGCAACAACTGCTCGGAAAGGCAATGCGCTTTCGGCAATCGGAATGCTACTGGCAGTTATTGCGACCTTGGCCCAGGGTGGACTCGATTACTCCTGGATCGCCGGGGGCATTATCCTCGGCAGCCTGATCGGCGCATCAGCGGCACGACTGGTCAAAATGACGGCCATGCCTGAGATGGTGGCGTTGTTCAATGGCTTTGGCGGCTTAGCGTCGTTGCTGGTCGCGTGGTCCGAGTATGAACGTGCGAGGGCCATGGGGTGGTCGATCTACCTGATCGAAAACGATGTGTTGTTCGGCTTTATCAGCAGCGTGATCTGGCTAACTGTCCTGATCGGTGGTATCACCTTCACAGGAAGCCTGATGGCCTACGGTAAGCTCTCAGGAAAAATCAGTGGGCGTGCCATCACCTTTCCCTTGCAGAAGGCTGTCAACCTGCTGGTTTTTCTAGCGATCATAGGCTGCTTCTTCTACTTCACGTTCACTTGGCAGAATATGAGTCTGCTTTATGTAATTTTCTGTGTCGGTGTCGGTCTGTCCCTCTTATTGGGCGTGCTGGGTGTCATGCCGATCGGTGGCGGTGACATGCCGGTGGTGATCTCCCTCCTGAATAGCTTTAGTGGCCTGGCCGCGAGTGCGGCAGGGTTCGTCATCGGCAACCAGGTATTGGTGGTCGCAGGGTGTTTAGTCGGAGCCAGCGGATTTATTCTTACGGTGATCATGTGCAAGGCAATGAACCGTGATCTGGCAAACGTACTCTTCAGCGGTTTTGGCTCCTCTACGCAAAGTGATGATACCGTTGAAGGCGAGATGAAACCGATCAGCGTGGAGGACGCCTACTATGTGCTGGAAGCTGCCCGCAATGTGGTGATCATTCCCGGCTACGGCATGGCGGTCGCCCAAGCCCAGCATGCCGTGAAGGAAATGGGCGAACTGCTGGAGGCCAACGGCGCTGAAGTACGGTATGCGATCCATCCGGTTGCGGGACGGATGCCGGGACACATGAACGTGCTTCTGGCCGAAGCGGATGTTCCCTACGAACAGCTTTCGGAGATGGACGATGTCAATCCTCACATGGAAATGGTAGATGTCGCGATCGTGATCGGAGCGAATGATGTCGTGAATCCTGCCGCTGCGGACGACGAAAGCAGCCCGATTTACGGAATGCCGATCATCGAAGCCCACCGTGCAAGGACGGTATTCGCCCTAAAGCGAGGAAAGGGAGCCGGATTCTCCGGCCTCATAAACAAGCTTTATTTTCTGGAGAAAACCCGGATGCTCTACGGCGACGCCAAACAGACTGTTAGTGCTCTCGTAGGGCAACTGAAGGAGGATTAAGGCGACAGAAAGGGACACTCTGCGGTGATACCCGCAAAGCCTTTTTATTCTCTGTAAATAGCAGCCAAAGATTAACAGATTAGGATCAACCCGAGCGCTGGTTTTAGCAGTCATCATAATAATGTTTGCGCGTAATCCTGCCGATGACGGCGCCCTCGGTTATATAGAGATCACTCTTCTTTTGTGGATTCTGCTGAACCTACGTATCAAGGGCAATCTCCACCTACTGGCTGAAGGAACGACGCTCACATTTGGCTAAATCTCGAGAGCGCTCAACCTATTCGGCATCAATTGTTGCGCAGATATGTATTTTTATAGCATAAGTATGCTAGGATTTAATGCTTTTTTCAGCGGCTAGGACTTTTCCTCAATTCTTTTGAGGGTATCACGGATTTCGGTGAGGAGGGCTTCGGTGCGGTTCAGGTCGCCGGTTTCTTCGGATTGTGATTTTTTCACGGAGCCACCGCTTTCTTCGAGGTAATCGCGCTGATCGAGGACGGCTTCGCGAAATTCCAATGCGTTGACCAAGCCAAAAAGCCTCGCATCAGCCTGGCCCATCTGGACGCTGCCCCCGGCGGTTTCGACTTTCAGGGAGCAAATACCCAGCCAGCGCATGACGGGGCCATCGTTAAGCGTCATGTCTGTAATCTTGCCAAGCGGGATGGTCTTTTCGCTACGGAACAAGGCACCCTTGTTGAATTTCAAATTTCGCTCCGTAAGGACACATTCGAGAGTATCAAAGTATCGCTTGATCCGCCAGTGGGCGAAAGGAACGATGAAGAACAGGAAAGGTATGCCAACGATCGATAAAGTACAGATAAGAATGGTCTGAAAAAGAAAATATCGCTTCAGCCTGGGGTCGAATTCAGCGCTTCTCAGGATTTTATGTTTTGTATCCATAAATTCAGTACATCCAATTAAACGCCACAGCTGTGTAGAGGATTGCCAAAAGAATTGAAACAAGGTTGCCAACGAGAAAGTAGTCGTTGCTGATCCGGGTAGTGGTATCATCTGCCAGTCGCGTTCCAAGTTTGAGGGCGGCAAGTGCGGTAATGACATGGGGGAAGTCATTGAGCAGTCCTGCATAAATAAAGAGACGCTCAATAATACCTTTCAGGATTGCTGCCTGGGCTACCTTGTCTGATGACTGGCCGCCAAAAATTCTGCGGATGTAGGCGAAGACGAAAAAGGCCAGTATTTCTCCCGCAATAAAGACAGTGGCAATTTGCAGAAGATTGGACATCATGTAACCAGATCGTAGAGGAGCTTTTTGATAAGGCAATAATCTTCAATCCGCAGAGTGTTCCGTCTTTTCCAGATTTGGCTGGCGTTCTTTCCAAAGAGTTCCCCTACCTCACGGTTATTATCGTTCCAGATCATGGCATGGATGAGAGGGTAATCTCTGGGCTTCCAGTCTTCCTGGAGGTTTTCCAGTAATTTCCAGAGGTGGTTCATGCGGGTCGTGAGTTGCTGGTCAGGTAAGGCCATTTGAAAGCGCGGCTTGCCCCGGTATTTATGACTGAGGATTTTCCGTGCCTCAGCCAGTCCGTGCCCCAACATACCGTGAGCGCGTTCCGGATTAATAGGGGTATCGATTTCACCGGAATGCAGGACGTAACGGAGTTTGAATTTAAGTTTCAGTTCCAGACCTACTTCCTCCAGATAGTAGATAATATCAAGGCTCGTTCGAAGATCGCTAATCACACCCTGTAATTCATCTCCCAGGGTTATCGTGAGTGGAGAGAGAATATTACCTTTGAAAGATCGGTTGGCTGCTGAAACGATTTCAGCAAAATTATTTTGTAGCCGTTTTGAATCCGCTTTTCGGCTCTTGATGATATCAGCCATGAGAATATGACGAATACTCATGAAAAGCATATAATATCACATAAATTGAGAAGCAATACTTTATTTCATATTTAATGAAATATATTCTTATAATACATTAATTATGATATTTATG
>CAYQCG010000079.1:0-7490 GCA_964415925.1 uncultured Puniceicoccaceae bacterium
GGCAGAATCTGAAGACCAGAGGTAATCATCCATCCAACTCACCCAATACCTTGAAAGTCCGACGGAAAAGCTGCTGGAAGGGAAGGGCATGGTATTGGAAATAAAGGGGTCGCTTAGGTCTGGAATGCCATCGAAGTCACTGTCGCGGGTATCCTTGTGGCTAAGGAGATAAATATACGTGCGCCTGTCACTGAAATCCTCCAATTCATTGAGGGGCTCGGGGTAGCTGAGAATGCCGGTGTAGAGATCATCTTCGCGCTCCAAACTAATGGCCCTGATTTCCTGAAGATCCTCATCTGCGATTTCTTCAAAGAATAGCCGACCGACCGTCACCAAGTCAGGATCGTTGCGAAAGAGGGTCAGATAATCCCTGTCTGTAGCCTGGGTGTTATCGGTTAAGTCGAATACGACTTCGACCGGTTGCCGTGCGGTGTCAGAAAAAGTGGTCAGCGTACCGGAGCCCGCGTAAGGTGTATCGACGGGATTAACAACGATCTGGTCATCCAGTGGTGCGTTGAGGCGAATAAATCCCGCGGCGGGTGAAATGAAACCAATGGTATCTAATTGATCCTGCACGGTAATGACCACGCGCCCGGTCTGATTTGTTTCCGGGTTTGCGGCAAGCGGTGTACGAGATTCGTAGTTGGCAAAATTCAGGACCAGAGATTCATCTTCGCCATCCGGACCTTCCCGACTGAGGGACTGAGTCAACCTGAAGCTGAGAATCAAGGTTTGCGGCCCTGAAGGGGGTGTTTCAGTGACCAGATCACGGAAATAGACCGTATCAACAGAGGTGTCATCCACGGTAACGGAAGTCTCCTGATAAGTTTGGATATTATATTCCAGAACAGCCTCCGTACCCTGCGCTGCAAGCGATGCAAAACCCAACAACGGGATACCCAGGAGTATAATTATTCTGCCAATAGTGGCTTTGGAATTAGTGTAGTAAGTCTCGAAAGGAAACATTTCGGTTCGGGAAAATCTGCGAATTAACAATAGATGGACAGCTTATGAGTGGATTGGTGCCGATCAAGCCTTAGTCATGCACAGCAATTTGACATCTGTCGGTATAAAAATGCATGAACTGCCGCTGGTGAGAAATCCGGGGGTTGAATGTGAATTGTTTTACTGCTGTTCAAAACAAGAGAAATGTCAGGCATTCGCTGAAATCTCAAGAAGTAATTCATTCCCATGATAATTCATGAGGGAGTGTGACAAGAGCAAGCATACTGACATAACTTGTTGCTCTTCAGTATGCTGTGCTTTAATATCGGCGACTGGCTGAACTATCAGCTGATTTTAGACGGCAATCGGCCACCTGTCTTAAACGCTTGCACATTGGAAGAACGAAAGCATAACCTACCTCTTGCAATGAGCATCCGGGCCCTTAGCTCAGCGGTTAGAGCAGGGGACTCATAATCCCTTGGTCCTCGGTTCGAACCCGAGAGGGCCCACCATGGTAGTCAATAATTTACGCAACTAATCTAGGATCTCAAAACACCCTCTGCTACGGAAGTTGCTACATTTGTAAATTTTCTGGAATCTCTCAAATTGGTCCCGTTGACGAGAGAGCATTAGCTGAACTCTTAAGCAAGTGTTCAACAAATTAGGGAATGCACAACTAATTGTCATGTAATTACATATGGGCCTAATCAAGCTCTTCAGAGATACATTTACCGACCAATACTGTGGATTTGATCGTCTGTTTCGTTTCATTGAACATACTTGGTTCCACTGGTTCGATTACTTAGCCATGATAGGATATTTAGTAAGGAGAGGAATGGCTCTCAACAGATGAGGACTACAACTTGGCATTCACTCAATCACCACAATCTGCGCCAGGAATTGGCACAGTCCCACTAGTGGCACTCAGAAGGAAATCGAGGATGTTAATCAACTAAGCCTTAAGCCGCGGGTCATATCGCAGCGTTTATAACAGTGCCATTGCGAACAGTTTGGGGCTATGAATGTGCTTTGTATCTAATCTCATTAGAAAACCATTCTGAAGGGATATATAGTTGCGGCAGGTGGAAGGTTCAAAATGTTACATTGATGTGACTTATTACATGGATCGGTAGCAAGCTATTGTGGTGCTATTTGTGGGTGGGTCAGTGTTTAGCGCCTGAAGTATATACCTACATGTTAATGTTAATCCCGGATTAATGGAGCTTTAACCATAGTTTAGAAGTGCTTCTAGCACTGACCACTTTCTGATATGCCTTGCTTATGATTATTAATGATCTATTCCTATAGCGATATCCTACAATGGGGTTGCGATGAACCTAGTCTCCATAAGTGGCGCCTGTGCCCTACTGCCCTGCTTGCTCTTTGCAGGACCAAATGACCCTGTAAGTATTCCGGATGAAAATCTAGAAGCGGTGCTAAGGTCTAAATTGAGTATACCTGAACCCATGCCTATAACAGAGGCGGATATGGCATCACTAACGACTCTAAGCCATTGGAGTGATAGTGGTATATCTAACCTGGCTGGCTTGGAACATGCTGTAAACCTAACGTGGCTCTCTTTAAGAGATAATTCTATTTCTAACCTCAGTGAACTCGCCGAATTATCAAAGCTGACGTATTTGGAATTGTCGAAAAATTCAATCTCGGATATTTCAATACTAAGTAATCTGACTAACTTAGAGCAACTTAGGCTGGATGATAACCAAATTAGCGATATTTCAGCCTTATCTGGCTTAAATAAGCTGATTATGCTTAATCTATCTCATAACAGCATCTCAGATATTAATGGGCTTTCTAATCTGGAAACACTAAACTATCTGTATCTTCGGAATAACCAAATTGTGGATATCGATCCCCTTGCCTCTTTAACGGAGTTAATACGGCTATATCTAGAACACAATCAGATTGTGGTAATCGACCCATTACTGGACTTAGAAAACCTGCAAGATCTTAGTATAAGTTGGAACTACATTGATGTGATACCAGGGAGTGATTCCTATGAAGTTATTGAAATACTCAATACACGCCTTTGGTATAATTATCAGCCACAGTATAGTGATTCTGATCCCGTAGAAATACCTAATGAGGAATTACGAAGCGCGATACTGAATCATTTAGGGGTGTGGAATAATGAAGAAACTTTCACGATCACAGAGGATCATGTCGCGTCTTTGACCAGACTAGAGATAACTTATCCTACAGTTTATGATTTATCAGGGCTTGAAAATTTTATTAACCTGAAAGAACTGAAAATAATTGGTAGCAATCAAATTAGTGACTTCACACCAATATCGCATTTAACAGAACTTGTAGAGCTGACTCTAATTTCAAATAAAATCAGCGACCTCGGTTTTCTTGCAGGACTTGTAAAGCTAGAATACTTAAGCCTTGTTCAAAACTGTATTTCCGACTTAGGTCCACTTTCCAATCTCACCCAGATCAGGGTATTGGATATTAAGGGAAATAAGGTTAATGACCTCACACCCCTTAAAAATATGAGTCAACTTGAAATCCTTGATGTCAGCAACAACAAACTTCATACCCTAAATGGCCTCCCCACAATGCCCCAGCTTAATGAGCTGTATGCACATAATAATTTAATCAATGATATCAGTGCTCTGAGTAGTATTGATCGTATCATTAATTTAGGATTAGTTGAAAATCTCATTCATGACATTTCATCTTTGTCTGACATTGTGGTGGATAACTTAATTCTCAGTCACAACAATATTCGTGACGTCAGCCCTCTTGCAACGACAGGCGGCCTCAATGATCTGTATTTAGAAAACAATTTTATCGATTTTTCTGATGGGTCTCCAAGCGCCTTACTGATGAAGAACTGGGAAGATTCTGGTCGATTTATCGGTGACATTACGAGGTGGCAAGAAACGCAGTATGTATGGGTCGAGGGTATAAATGAAACTGTATTCTTTGAAGATCCTAATTTCGAATTACTTATTCGCCAAAACATCAAGTTTGTTGTTCCGGGCCCAGATATAAGTCCGGACACTCCTATTACGCGCAGGGTCATGGCAAGACTAAAGAGGATCGAGAATGGCGTACGTGCGGATATATCAAGTATAGAGGGAATTCAATATGCTGTTTCTCTGGAAAGTCTGAATTTGTCTCACAATTTAATTCGTGACCTAAGTCCACTTTCGGGACTATTGAACTTACAGCATCTCGCACTCCATAATAATCAAATTTATGACATTCAACCTCTGTCGAATCTAATTCAATTAGAGGGATTAGACATAAGCAAGAATCAGATTATAGACATAAGTCCTCTTGCAGGCCTAACTCAACTAAAAGGCCTGATTTTCTCAACTAATCGAGTAAACCAGATAGGGGTGCTATCTCAGCTGATCGAATTAGAGAGTATTAATTTTATTGATAATTATATTACTGACCTTTCGCCATTGTTAGACTTAGAAAACCTAACAGATGCTCAAATCGGACATAATTTCTTAGATCTTACAGAGGGAAGTTTAACTAAACAGTATTTTAATCAACTGGTAACTCGGGGTGTTGATATGGATTATCTACTAGTGGATGATCAGTATCGTATGGTGAGTAATCCTGCGGAGCCTGTTGTTTTTAGAGATCCTTACTTAGAAGCTGAAATCAAGAGTGCCCTTTACCTCGAGACCGATACGACTCTTCTGAGAGGTGATCTGGCTAAAGTGAGGGACTTGTCTCTATCCGATTCAAAGATTACCAACCTGGATGGGCTACAGTACGCCAGTAGCCTAGAGAGGCTCGGGCTCAGTGAGATGAACTTAACTGATATCAGTGCCCTTTCAGGGCTTGAGAACCTAACAAACCTCTTCATAAGCAAGTCAGGGCTAAGTGATATTAGCGCACTCTCGAGCCTGTCCAGTTTGACGAATCTTCATTTGATCGACAATTATATAGAAGACATATCGCCCTTGTCTGAGCTCACCGACTTGGAGTATCTTTATCTAAATAATAACTTTATTAAAGATATTACACCACTTGCTGGTTTGAACACTCTATTAGGATTATACCTGAATGATAATTTTATCGATTTAAGTGAGGGCTCTTCCAACCTTGTTACACTAGAGACACTAATTGGTCATGGAATCTATGTAGAGATTACTGGACAATATGAGCCTGTCGATAACCCCTCCATGCGCGTAGAATTTGGGGATGCAGTATTGGAAGAATACGTACGTCTCGAGCGGGACCTGTTCTATACTGAGAAGCCTGTTGCACGGGGCGATATGGCGAAAATGACTGTTTTTTATCCTGGAACCAATAATATTACAGATCTTAGGGGACTGGAACATGCGGTGAATTTGGAGGAGCTGTTTCTATACTATTGTGAAGTCTATGACATTACTCCACTGGCGTCCCTAACAAAGCTTCGCTCCGTAAATCTCGAGAATAACTGGGTCTATGATCTAGAGCCCCTTAGGAACTTGACTGATCTGGAGGTATTAGAACTAGGCTACAACATTCTATACAACATCGAGCCACTTGCTGGACTCACAGGGCTAAAACGATTAGGGCTGAGCGGCAATTATATTAATAATATTGAGCCGTTGAGAAATGTGAATTCTATTGAAGAGCTATTTTTAGATTATAACGAACTCACTTCAATTGAAGCTCTGCGCACTGTTACTCCATTACTGCGCCTGATACTTAACGACAACTACTTAGATGTCTCTAGCGGATCATTGGCACTGAATACGATAAACTCGGTGCAAAGCAATTCTCCAAACCTTGAGTATTTAAACTATGTAGGACAGCGTAAACCACAAATCGGCTCAGCCGAAGAATGGGCTGACGCTCTGGATCAACCTGGCTGGCTCTTTATTATGCCTCCAGATTTCACCCAATGGTTCACTGATTATCAGACAACGCACGACGCTCAGGATGCTATGAATAGTGGTATAATTGAGAATGGTGAATCCTCGGCAATGGAAACTTTCACTGTCGGACCGACAACGGTTTCTTTCTGGTGGAAAGTGTCGTCGCAAGTAAATGCCGACTATTTGAATTTTTATGTGAATGGTATACTGCAAGAACAGATATCAGGTAATGTCGATTGGACTCAGGTTTATCTGCCAGTAAGTGGCAAGGGTGTGCACATTATCAGTTGGGAGTATGTCAAGGATAGTAGTACCGCAATGGGTCAGGACAAAGGCTGGGTTGATCAGGTGAATGTGAATTGTATGGCTGATTCGCACTGGGCAGAAGTAACAGCGGAGAACACTACTGGTTGGAAGCGATCAAACAAAACCCAGGAATTCCTCAAAAGCATGGGCTGGGTATACGATGCCTACTGGCCTTGGGTTTATGTTACGGGCATGGGTGGCACTTGGCTTTGGATTCATCCTGAAGATAAAGACATCAGTGGTTATCGTGCTTATTGCTACGAGTTAGGGGGGTGGATCTACGCGAGTGATCAATACAGTTATTTCTACAACTACATTTCTAAACAGTGGGAGATGTATTGAAAGAATTAGACGCTTACAACCTAGGTTCCATAGGTTCACTTTCTAGGGCTAGAACGCCAAAGACACATTCATGGATACGACGAAGGGGTTCCTTGCGGACATAGCGCTCAAGGGCTTTTACTCCCAGAGAGAATTCTCGAATCGCCAGCGAACGTTTACGTCCCAGTCCCCTTTTACGCAGTAGTTCCATATTGGCGGAGTCATCGTTGTTAAGGATACTTCGCGGTAATATAAACTAAATTATTCACGCGAAAAACACATTCGCAACAAATAAGGTGAACTTGTTGTTGCCAATCACACCTTCGGCGCGTTCTTGTCGGCGGTCATTTTGATGTATAGCTCGAAGAGCTTCTCCAGCCGCTCGGTATCGTTTTACTCCCCTGAGTCGGAAGAGAGGTAAATCTGCGACGTTACATAGAAGTGAAAGACCTGATCGAGAAGACAAGGAGCATCCTGTTCCCCGAAGTCACCCCTTCGGAGGTCGTTCGTTATGGTGTCCGCTCTGAGGGGCAGCCACACCTGCGCGTTATCAAGCCAGCACCTGAGCCCATGACAGTCTGCGTCTAATGCACCGCTTTTTCTGCAGCCATGAAGGTTGGAATGGTCCAACCCTCAAAACAACGAAAGGAACTTAAAATGACTACTAAAAACACAAAAACTCGACCAACTCACCGCGTCTCTTTCTCCCGCATTGTGGGACAGAATGAGGACGGTTCCGACAAACTGGGCTCTGCCCGTGAAATCGGCGTCGTATGGCCCCGTAAGGGCAGCAAGAAGGGCGGTATCCTCAAACTGGACCTCCTCCCCGCTGTTGGATGAATTGACAATAAAAATGTAATCTGCTAGTGAAACATATCTAACTCACTAAACCAAACTAACTTGCACCCTGTATGATGCCTCAAAGGAGCAATGAGGAGACGCATTGGTTCAAAGAAAATCTTCAACCTTATGAACCCATATTGCGTGCCTGGATAATGAGCCGTTATCCTGAGATCACAGACCTGGATGACATTATTCAGGATTCGTATGTAAAAGTGCTGC
>CAYQCG010000080.1:0-7478 GCA_964415925.1 uncultured Puniceicoccaceae bacterium
TGATTCCGCAGTAAGCGGTTCCCGCTATTCCGTCATCGATATCGACGATACCTGAATATTAGCTTTGACGCATCATCAACTGTGCTTATGCTTTAGTAGTTGACCATTAGATCCCTACCTTCACTTATTTTTTACTTTAGTTACGCTCTTAAACGCCGTCTTACTAAACTGCCGTGAATAGTACAGATTACATGTCTGTCCCGATTATCGATCCTGACCAGTTCAATATGCTGGTGGAAACAGGCGAAGATGCTGCAGTTGAATTGCTGGAAGACTTGCTTGCATTATTCAGGGAGGAAGCTGAGCCTCGTTTCAATTCCCTGAAATCCGCAGCGGATCAGGGTAATACGGAACAGATTGGCAAAGTGGCGCATGCCTTGGCTGGCAGCAGTGGAAATCTGGGAGGTCTAAGGCTCTGCCACATGAGCCGGGCTCTCGAAAATGAAGTTGAGTCCATCCCCTCAAATGAAATTCCCTTGCGCGTAGCTGAAATTGAAAGCCTCTACTCCGAAACCATTACGGCTTTTCAGGCTCGTATTACAGAGCTGCAGCAGTCCTGATTTTTGACTTGTACTTTTATCCCTCTGCCTCAGGATAAGCGTTTAATGGCAACGAGGAAAAAGGTCATTTTCGATTTGTTCGTTCAGGACTGTGTTCAGGGGTTGAGTGAGTTTGTTAAAACGGACAGTATCGATGCAATCATTACGTCACCCCCATACAACCTGGGAATTCCATATTTGAAATACCAGGACAAACGTCAGTGGGCAGACTACTTTGAATGGATGGCAGAGTGGGCCTTTGAACTCGCAAGAGTCTTGAAACCCCGTGGCTCCCTCTTCCTTAATCTCGGATGCAGCCCTTCCACACCCCTCTTGCCACATCAGGCAGTCGATCATCTGACAAGTTTGCAAGGGGGTTTCGTCCTTCAGAATACCATCCACTGGGTCAAGTCAATCGCTCTACCAGGCCCCGGTGAAGTCGAGGTTCAGAGAGGGCATTACAAGCCCATTAATTCTACCCGCTACCTGAACGATTGCCATGAGTTTGTCTTTCATCTCACCCTTCATGGTCGGACGCCGCTGCATCGCACCGCCATCGGGATCCCCTATGCCGACAAGTCCAACATCCAGCGTTGGGGGCATACCCGAGGCCAGGATCTCAAATGTCGTGGGAACACTTGGTTTATTCCCTACAAGACAATCAGTAGTCGCGCCAAAGACAGACCCCATCCGGCGACTTTCCCGACCGAGCTGGCCGTAAAGTGCCTTAAGTTGCACGGTGTCGATTCAAAGTCTGTTGTCCTCGATCCCTTCATGGGCATCGGACATGCCGCATACGCTGCCGCACAATGTAATGTCAAACGTTTCATTGGTTATGATATTGAAGTTTCTTATGTTGAGGTTGCTTCAAATGAACTGAAGGAGATGGGATACAAACCGTCCGTCAGGGTTCTCTCAGAATCGAAATAGGATTTTTTGTTTTAACCCGAAGCAATCTTGGCTAATTTGCCAGTTTAAATGATTGCCCATCTGCCAACGGTCCCTAAAGCCCGCGTCTTCACCCATGGCTGCCGCTTGAACCAAAGCGAATCCCTCCAATTGATGGACAATCTCGTTGCGCGCGGATACTCGCTTTCGGACAAGGACGAACCCCTCGACCTCGCCATTATCAATACCTGCACCGTGACACAGGAGGCCGAAGCCAAATGCCGCCAGACAATCCGCAAGACCATCCGCGAAAATCCCTCTGCCTACGTCGCCGTTATCGGTTGCTATTCGCAGATGGGCGCAAAACGCCTCTCCAGGATCCACGGCGTTGACCTGATCATCGGTAACCACAACAAGTTGAGTGTTCTGGACTACGTCGAAAGCGGTAAAAATGATCAGCCGTTGATTGTCCGTGATAAAATAGACAGCCAGGACTTTACTATCCGGTTTCCCGGGGAAATACCTTTCAACCAGCGCGCAAATCTGAAAGTTCAGGACGGCTGCGACTTCATGTGCAGTTTTTGCATCATCCCGTTTGCCCGCGGCAGGGCTCGCTCCAGGGATTTCCACAATACCCTCGATGAGGCGCGAAGCCTCGTCCAGCGCGGTGTCCGAGAACTTGTCCTTACCGGTGTCAATATCGGCACGTATGACAATAGTGGATACGGGATCGTCGAGTTGGTCGATGAACTGGCCAATCTTCAGCAGCTGCACCGCATACGCATCAGCAGCATAGAGCCGACAACCGTGCCTTTTACCCTCTTGGATCGCATGGCCGATGACTCCCATCCTCTCATGCCCTACCTGCACCTTCCCCTGCAAAGCGGTTGCGACCGCATCCTTCATGCCATGCGCAGGAAGTATTCAGTCAGCGAATATACCGGGTTTGTCCGTGAAGCGGTTTCAAGGGTCCCCGGTTTATGTCTCGGCACGGATATCATGGTCGGCTTCCCCGGTGAAACGGCGGAGGACTTTGAGGAAACCTGCGACTACTTCAGCGCCCAGCCTTTCGCCTACTGCCATGTCTTCCCTTATTCGGAAAGAAAGGGAACCCTCGTTATGAAGCAGGAAGTGGAATTTGTTCCGGTTCCGGAAAGGCAACGCCGTGCCGTCACCCTTCGGCGTCTCAGCGCTCGCCAGCGAAGAGAGCATCATGCCCAATACCTCGGGCAGGTAATGGAAGTCCTCTTTGAAAACCCGCGGGAAGGTCTCTGGCCGGGTTATACCGGCAACTACATTCGCGTTGCCGCCTCTTCACGGGAAGATATCCGGAACAGGCGCGCCCATGTCAGGCTCATACGTCAAACCGCCGATTTTGTAGAAGCGGAGATAATACGCGTTTTGGATTAGTCGATATGGTTAAGATTCTTCTCTGGGATATTGATGGAACTTTACTCGCCGCCGGTGGCGCAGGCGGCATCGCTATGGATATGGCCTTCCAAGAGCTTTATGGACGTTGCCCCTCCCGCGAAAACATACACTTCAGCGGTCTGACCGATTACCATATCACCGGACAGCTCCTCCGGGCTTGCAATCTGGAGGACTCACACAAAGCCATCCGCAGCACCCTCCAGTGCTATGAGCAGCACTTCGAGGAAGCCTACAGCCGTACCGACGCCCGTCTTTATCCCGGCGTCACCGAGCTGCTTGAAGCCATTGAGGATAGGGGTGATTGCATGCAGGGTCTCCTCACCGGTAACATCGAAAAGGCCGGCTGGGCCAAAGTCAGGCGTTTTGGTCTCGATCGCTTCTTCTCTTTCGGCGCCTTCGGCGATGACACACCCGAACGTCTCGACGTTGCTCAGGCCGCCCTCGCAAAGGGTAGGGAAACGCTTGGTGACTCTACCGACGCGCAGTCAGTGTTTGTCATCGGCGATACGGACAACGACGTCAGGGTAGGGCAGGCCATCGGCGCTTGCACCATCGCTGTCGAAACCGGCTTGCGCTCCCGTATCCTCCTCGAATCCGTCAGCCCGGATTACCGCTTCAGCGACCTGTCCAATACCAGTGACTTCCTCGGGATTCTTGAACGTGCTAACGGTCGTTGACTTCGTCCGGCGTTTTCGTCTCAAAACCGTGCACGTGTTCGGCTTCGCCCGGTGTTGTCAGCACTTTGTAAATACACCAGCTGAACAACCCCACAACCGTCGAGATCGAAAATATCAATACGATCCACCCTCCCAGGGTCATGCCGGTCCTTTCCCGATCGCTTTGATCCGTTATGAGTTCGCTACCATAACCACAAAAAATAACCCGAGTAAGACTACCAGCGAGACGCTCAGGATCGCAACCTCACTGGCCGGTTGTTCGGCGCTCCCGATTAAATCCAGGACATAGCCGGAAGCCTCCTCACGTCCCACTCCCACTATATTCTGCAGGAACCAGTTTACGAACACAACCAGAAGGAAAACCGGGCTGACATACTTCATCACAAATCGGAAGAACTTCGGTATCCGGATCGCCGAACCCTCATGCGCCATCTCCATCCCTTTATCAAGGCCCACAACCCAGCCAAAGAACACAATAATGATCGTTGCCATAATATAGATCAGGAATGTTCCGACCCAGAAATCCAGTGTGTCCAGCGCCTTCGCATCCTTGCTGAAATACACCACCAGTCCACAGCCCACTGCAGTGATGAATCCCAGTATCGCAACCGACTGCTTCCGCCCGATCTCCAGTGCTTCTTCAACAAACGCGATCCCCGGTTGCAGCATCGAGAGCGAACTCGTCACCGCTGCCAGAAACAGCAGGAAAAAGAACAGGAACCCGAAGAATCCTCCCGCCGGCATCGAGGAAAACACCATCGGAAGCACCTTGAAGCCCAGGTCGAAGGTCCCCAGCCCGACTCCCGCCAGCCCCGAAAGCCCCAGAAACACCACCGCCGCCGGCAATGTGATGAGTCCTCCAAGGACCACCTCACAGAACTCGTTCGCACTGGTCGCAGCCAACCCCGATAGCACCACATCGTCTTCTTTCTTCAGGTAGCTGGAATAGGTAATGATCACCCCGAATCCCACCGACAATGAGAAAAATATCTGCCCCGCTGCCGCCAGCCAAAGGTCCGGATTCATTAACTGGTCGAAGATGGACAACTTGACTAGCCTCCTTTGCGGGTTCGCCGCGATTTCCGCCCGGGCCGACTGGATCGAGTCACGGTCGACAAACTCCCGCACATCCGTCCAGGTGCCCTCAACCCCCTGTTCCTGCAGGATAAACTTTTCCGGATTCCACATGAACCCCAGTCCGTTGCTCACATTTCGCTCCGGGTGGGCCGCATCCGGGGTTCCCAGTGTCAGCACCCGGATCAGGATGATAATCGCCAGTAAAAGCAGCGTGGGTAAGGCATACTTGCAGAATAGCTCAATCCCCTTTGAAAGCCCTCGGTAAATCAGGTAAAAATTCAGGATAAACACAGCGATTAAATAACCGCCTACTTGCTGCATCCCAAAGCCAATCGCCGAACCGTCTTCCCCCGCGCCGATAAACCGCGCCCAGAAGTCCGTCGAGTCCTCCGCCGACTCAAAGTGCATGTTCCCGCTCGCAAAGTTCACTGCGTAGCCCAGGCACCAGGCCTCTATGTAAACGTAATACATGTAGATCACCACCGGAATCATCACTCCGATGATACCCAGCCATTTTGACCACTTCTTTTGCGTCACCGCCGCCAGGATCCCGGGGCTGGAATTGAAGCCCAGCTCACCCCCGCGTCGTCCCATCGTCCATTCCGCCCAGCAGATCGGCAACCCCAGCAGCAGGAACGATATAAAGTAGGCCACCATGAACGCGCCTCCGCCGAATTGTGCCGCCTGTCCCGGAAATCGCAGGAAGTTACCCAGCCCCACAGCGCTTCCGGATACCGCCAGGATCACCCCTAGTCGCGAATCCCAGCTTTCCATAACCCTCGCAGTCATGGACATCGACGTTAGCCGATGCATTCGACGAGGCCAGAAAAATCTTTCTTCACAGACACACCCTGCCTCTCGTAGGATTCTACTCCAATGAATCTGGTCGACCGGCATATCTTCAGCGAGTGGCTCCGCGTCTTTACTCTCTCCATCGGATTCATTCTCGGCATCGTCCTTCTCGAAGATATCTTTAACAACCTCAAGGACCTCCTCGACTATGGCGCTACCGTGCAGGATGTCGGGCTCTACTATCTCGTCCTTCTCCCCACTTTGCTCCCGGCTGTATTACCTATTTCAATACTCGTCTCCATCCTCTTCAGCCTCGGTCAGTTGCACCGCAACAACGAAATCACCGCCCTGCGCGCCGCCGGGTTCAGCCTCGGCCGTATCACCCGTTCCCTCTGGCTCGCCGGCGCTGCCCTCACCGTTTTCCTCTTTTACCTCCAGGCCGAACTCGTCCCCTGGGCCGTCGAACAATCACGGCAGCTGCGTGAGTCCAAACAGTTTGCCTACGAGTTGGCGGAGGAGGACACTCCCGAGGAAGTCGGCCTCATCTACAACCTCGGCTTTTATAACCACACCGCCCGCCGCCTCTGGTTTATCAACCGCTTCAGCGAGTACAGCCTCCGCGCCTTCGGCGTTACTATTTCGCAGCTCGATCCCCGCCAGAGGGAAACCCGCCGCTGGATCGCCACCGAAGGTTATTTCGACGACATCGAGGGCCATTGGGTTCTGCTCAAGGGACGCGAGCTCCGCTTCGAGCCCGATTCCGGAGATCCCCTCAGGTCCCTTGCCTTCGACGAGAGGGTCCTCAGTCAGATGCGCGAGGAACCCGCGATCATGCAATTCCGGGAGAAAAAACCCGCCGACCTCTCCCTCCTCGAACTGCAAAGGCTCCTCCAGACCTTCACCGTCGATGAGGATCCCGGCCTCCTGCCCTATTGGGTCCAGTACCACAGCATCCTCGCCAACCCCCTCAGCTGCCTCATTGTCGTCGGCATTGCCACACCCTTCGCCGTCGCCGGTGTCCGCCGTTCGCCTATCGTCAACGTCAGCAAGAGCATCAGCCTCTTCGCCGCCTACTACATCCTCAACAGCATCTCCCAGCTCCTCGGAACACAGGGTGCCGTTTCTCCCGCCATCGCCGCCTGGAGCCCTAATCTCGCCATGCTCATCCTCGCCCTCCTCTTCATCTGGAAATCACGGTGAGCATATACTTCTCTCGATTAAAGCGCTATTGGGCTGATTTTAAGTTACGGATAATTGCTTCCGTGATGTGCGCAGGATTGACGTCATATCCCGCCAGCAGGATCCGGTATCCCTCTTTGACCAGCGATTGCGCATCCTCGGTCCGGGCTAACTTTACAAACGGTATCGAGTTCTTCTTGCAGGCTTCAAGTACCCTTTTTTCAGCTTCGATCACTTCTTGCGTATTCACAGCTCCGGGTGTGCCAATACTGAAGCTGTAATCAAATGGACCGAAGATTACGCCCCCTAAGCCGGGTACGGATACAATCTCTTCAATGTTCTTCACTCCTTCCATGTCCTCGATCATCACCATAGCCAATAAGTCTCCTCTGGGATTTAATGGCCAAACATCGGCCCGCTGGATGTATTCATCTCTCGATACCCCCCACACATATGAACAAATACGCGGTAATGCGCCGCGGTTCCCTTTCGGATAAGGATGCTCTGACTCCCTGCTTTGTGGGTATCGGCAGGCCATCACGACCTTTTCGGCTTCTTCGGCATTCCGGCAATGCGGTACTACAATCCCGAAGGCTCCCGCGTCCAGAACCTGCTTGATATATGGCTCAATCGGACCATTCGCGTCACTGGGAATCCGCACAATCGGGCAAAGGTTTGGTTGCACGTTGCCTTTGCTGAGTACATCCCTCTTTGAGTGGAACATCATCATCAGCAGGAATAACGATTCTGCATCATAAGGATGGTGTTCTAGGTCGATCAGGGCAAAATCTATCATCGGCGTGCTAATCGCACTCTCGGCATCATGCACCCCATTCGATTCAACCAGTCCCATTATAGACAGTGGTGCCTGGGATTGTATCCACGTCCCGACAAC
>CAYQCG010000081.1:0-7472 GCA_964415925.1 uncultured Puniceicoccaceae bacterium
GGGCGGTAGGACGGACAGTTAATGCGTTGGACGCCGGATTTGACTTGACGAGGGCAACAAACAAGATACCCCTAAAAAATGATTCAGCGAGAAAGCTTCTACAAAGTCGAGGGCCGCAAAGACAACAGCGGGAGCAGGACGCCGTTTGGCTTCGAGTTTTGATGAGTTTCGAGCGACTAGACATTTCGCCTCGGAAGCTGAAGCATCAAGGGCATGGAACGCCTATAATAATGCTGCTTCAGCACAACGAGGGCTCGTTATCGGCCACGGGGAAGCACCAATTGAAGCAGCCTTTGATGGCTGGCAAGCATTGAGGATGCCACAATCTCAATGTCGTCAACATGGCTTGGATTGATGGTGCAGTTGATGCTGGATTACCTGTACGTGTTGTCAGTCCTGTAAATAGATTAAATCCAGCTGGTGAATTGACCGTCACTTGGCAGGAAATCCAACGAGTAATCTACAAGGGGGGAGAGCTTATATATTGATATGAATAGCTTCAATTCGAAACTAAAGGAGGCCACTCAAGAATTTTTAGAACAGGCCAGCTTGAAGAACCCGTATCGTATGCTTGGTAACGGCGAAGAGCCTTTTGATGCCGAAGGTATGTTACTTATGAGGCTAAAAGAGACTATGCCTTTAGTAGCGAGTGATGTGACTCCGATTCGTGAACTACTAGACTTGAATGGAGCATATCATCTGGAAACGTTTGCAAAGAGAATGGCAAATCATGCAGTTCGCGTTAAAGATCCAAGTTTGATTAACCCGTGCGCATATGGGTTTGTCTTCGATAATGATTTTGTGGAATGGCGTGATGTCCTCATTGATCTGGCAATCTTTGAAGATTGTGCTCAACGACTAGAAGTAGATTTTGATGGTCTCTTTGGGGAGATAGCTGGCCTTTGCACTGCAAAACGCAAAGAAACGATAGTCGATGGATATCTCGTCCGAGCACCCAATATGCGAGGTTTAGAAATCATGAAAGTAGAAGCATCGGGCCCAGATCATGATCTCATCTACACGCGCATTCCTTGGTAGAGTCATGATTTCGATCCTACGATTCATCCTGTTTTTTCTACTTGCACCAGCTTTTGCCATCGTAGCGCAAGCGGCTGGAGCTGTTCAGGATGATTTTCGCATCGTAGGTGCAGGATTTTGGGCGGAATCGGTCATCTTGGAAAGCATTGAGGGTGGAATTTGTAGCTACGACTCTAGAGGAGCACTGTTGCAGCAACGCAGTAGTCTGGACAGAAAAGCCGACGAGGATGACAGGCTAAGTGAACTTGGAGAATCCGAGAGAATTGGGGCGTTACGGCCTCTTTTTTCGTTTTTGGCTGAATTTGTAGCCACAAACACAGTAACTCGCACAAATGCAGAGCTTGTTCAGGAAGTAGCCAATCGAGCTGCACGCCAAAGCTTTGAAGGATCGGCGAGGGTTCAGGGCACTTTGCGACATAGCTATGCCGATAGGCTACTAACGAGATATCAAGATTTTTATGGAAGCAGAGGGCTTTCCACCGAGATACGCTATCTGGATGGAGTGCCAGATGTCGGTGGCCGAGGTTCAATTCGCTTGGATGTTGTCGAAGGAGACCTCTTTAGCCCCACCTCTGTTTTTGACTATAAGTTCGGAACTTCAGGGCTCACACAACCAAGGATTGATCAGATCCGCCGTGTCGGAGGGTTTGGGGATGATGTGCCGATATTTGTAATCCGACCAAATCAGTAGCCATGAAGAAGATGACGCTTTCAGAATTGCAGCCAATCTTCTCCGACTACGCAAATTGGTTGGAAGGTTGGCAGCCCGTAGGCAAAGACAAGCTCGTTCGTGTTGACGGACCTATAGCTCAAGGACTTTGGTTGGATCGTTTAAGAACTGGTCAGTATCGACCAACTGTATTCGTTCAGGTTCTCTCTATACCTAACAAAAGCGGCGTTGTGTTGCTCAATCATTTGAAGCGGGCAGTTGATCCGAGAAACCACGGTTCTCAGTTCAGCAATATCAAATCAGAAGCAAACCGAGATACCTTCCCCTCTCTGAAGAAGCCGCTTGATGCGAAAGCGTGCTATGCTGGTCTTGAGCAACGCATCTCGAATAATCCAGCCCAGCTTGTATGTGTGGCATCGTTGGCCGCTTTCTTTGGAGACGCATCAAGATATCAGTCTTTTAAGGCCGCTTTTTTCCACGAATTGGATAATCGATTCGTGAGCACAAAGGATAAATGGATGGCGGATTATAGTTCGTTCATTGCAGAGTTAGATGCCACTGATGATGCAAGGAGCCACTTGCAGCCGATCATTGATGCGAATATGAAATCAGAGGGTTATGCCTAACCTTGTTAAGGAAATTAACACTTTGTAAAAGGGATGTTTAGCAATGAAACGCCTTGAATTTACCTCCTAAACACCCGATAGTGTAAAGCATAGTTCTTTGAGGCGAAAAGCTCGATCATAGCAATCAGAGTCGGCGTGCGTGAGTTATAACCACGGGGTAGCCGCGAAAGCGGTCCGAAGGGTGAGCTTGCAGTGCACATGAATCACATTTTGTGTGCCGATTCATAACCGAGCCTTCACGGGAAGGTCAGGCCTAGCCAGCTGCGTCGGTAGTCCAGCCCATTGGGTTGATGGATGATGCTCATGATCAATAAACATAGGAAACATCATCCACCCGAAGTATTAACGCGCGCCCCACGAGGAGTGGGACGCCCCCGCGTATCGGACCGCGACCGCCGCGAGCCCCTCAGCCCCTCGCGGCGGGCCAGCTCGTGCACGGCCTCCCACTGCCAGCGGGGCATGGAGATGGTGAGCGGCTCGCACCGCTCGCGCTCATCGGCTAAAGCCCGACCCCCTCGAAGGATCAGGCGCGTTTTTCTTACGGGTGGATGTGTCTTTCTTGTCTTTCGCATGGATGGGGGCACCAGCGGGCTGCGACCCCGCGACCTCCGCTTGCGAAGCAAGCAGTGCTCTACCAGGCTGAGCTATGATGCCGATGCCTTCACACTACAACCTCCACCAAGGTCGCAGCCAAAGGCCTGTCTCAAAAAGAACAGACACATAGTATCCTACGGATGCCCCAAAAAAAGCAAGGAGGCCCTGGGAAAAAGTTTCAAGGGGAGCATCACTCCATCGTAATGACGACTTGAGCTATCCCTGCTTTCTTGTCCAATTCGGGTTCAACTTTGGCCCAAGGCAAAGAAGACCCAAAGTGCTCCTCCAGCCATTGCTCATTTGAGCGATGCATATTCTGCAAGCTCTCATCCGATATTCCCCCGCCTGAAAATTGAAACGTTACCGGAGTAAAGCAAGGGGATGGAGAGCTATAAATAATATTGCAGATTGTTGACATTCAGGGTGTGGAAATGTTACCCCTTTAATTCATCGTTTCACCCTATTCCTAAAAACCCTGAATTATGAAATACGATTTTCTAATTAACGGAGAGTTCAAGCACTACACAGAAAACACCTATGAAGTTTTACGTCCCAGGGACGGGACAACGCTAGCGGTTCTACCATCTGCAGGTCGTAAAGATGTTGAGGAAGCGGTCGCTGCTGCCAAGGAAGCCTATTACTCTGGCTGGCGTTTGACGGATACCACAGAGAGGCAACGACTCATGTTGAAGTGGGCCGACCTGGTCGAGGAACGTGTTGATGATATAGCTGCGGCGGTGAGTGAGGATGTAGGCGTTGATCCAGAAGGAATAAAGGGCGAGACGCATTATGTTGTCAGCTTGATTCGATTCTATGCGAGCCTGGCCATTCTCGATTACGGCGATGTATTGTCCATGGGTGATGATCATTTAAATTATGTTATCCGTGTTCCACATGGAGTTTGCGGGTTGATGCCACCGTGGAATTCTCCTGTCCAGTCCCCGGTCCAGAAAATGGGGCCGGCATTGATTGCAGGTAATACAGTGGTGGTTCGCCCACCAGAAGAAGGCCCGATCGGCGCCTTGATGCTAGTCAAGGCTGCGCATGATGCGGGCTTCCCGAAAGGAGTCGTGAATGCAATCGTGGGACAGGGAGCGGAAAGCGGAACCGCACTGGTTGAGCATCCTGACGTAAGAATGATTAGCTTTACCGGCAGTGTGCCAACAGGAAAAGCCATTGCCACCGCCTGTGCGCGCCAGATGAAACGGTATGTCATGGAACTGGGAGGCAAGTCACCGGTGATTGTATTCGAGGATGCCAACCTGGAACAAGCGCTGGAAGAATCCGTGGTCTTCGCTTTCGTCTATCAAGGACAGGTGTGCTGCGGAAATACGCGCATCCTTATACAGCGTAGCATCTTTGATTCCTTTAAAGAAAAATTACTGGAGAAGGTGAAGACCTATCGGAGTGGCTTAGAAAATTCCGGCCAGCCCGTGGGACCACTATTCAACAAAAAAGTTTTCGATACCGTTAGAGAATTCACCGATATCGCCAGGAAAGACGGTCAAATCCTTTGTGGAGGAGAACCTTACGCGCAAGATAACGGCTATTATTTCCAGCCTACAGTTGTGGAGTTTGAGGATGATAGTTCCCGGGTTTGCAAGGAAGAGATATTCGGCCCCGTTCTGGCTTTGATTCCATTTGAGGATGAGGAAGCAGCAATATCCATAGCAAACAATGTCAGCTATGGATTGGCATCAACCGTCTACACGGAGGACAGGCGGAAATTATTCAGTGTGATAAGACGGCTGGAAGCCGGAACTGTCTGGGCCAATTGCGCATTTAAATTTAATATTCACATGCCCTGGGGAGGACCCAAGGATACCGGAATCGGCAGGGAGTTTGGCAAGTATGCGCTGGAGCCGTACGTCGAAGAAAAGAATATCTGGCTAGGGGCGTAGTTTTGCTTTGCGAAATAGAATCGCAAAGGATAAAACAAAACAGGAATAATCGAACTTTGTAGACCCCGGCTCCAACAACACTGAAAATGAATAAGTTACTCTTACTAGGCGTTGTTCTCTTTACGACTTGTACGCTGTTTTTAGATGCAAGCGGATTTCGCCAGCATATCCAAAGGCCGAATCTCCTGTTCATAATGACGGACCAGCAGCGTTTCGATGCGATGAGCTGTGCTGGGAATTCCGTGATCGAGACACCCAACATGGACCGTCTTGCCCGCGAGGGGGTTATGTTCAAAAACGCCTATGTTGCCAATCCCGTTTGTGTGCCATCACGCGCGGTGTTCCTGACCGGGCTTTCTCCCGTCAATGTAAAGGTTGAGGACAATGGCGACTATACGAGTGATGATGTTCCGAACGTACCGACATTTGACAGCATCCTGGTAGAGAACGGCTATGCTGCGGAATACTATGGAAAATGGCATACTCCCTACCAGTTTGCCGAATGCTATGACAATACGGTTAAAGTCGTCGGAAATGTTAATCATGCGCCCGGTAACATTCAGGCCTACCAGGACTGGCTGGTCAGCAAAGGGGTTTCGCGCAAGGAACCTGTGGAGGGGGAACTCTTTTCGGAAAGGAATCAGCGACCTTATCGCCCGATCAAGCTGGATTATAACCATCACCAACATATGGAGATGGATAAGCATGAGAAACTCGAATTAAATGCCAGGCAGGTGACACAATATGGCCGCATCGATTTACCACCGCGTGTATCGTATGCAGCCTTCACGGCTGATGAGACATTAGAAGCACTAGAGAGACTGAAGGATGTGCCTTTTACGCTGACCTGCTCGTTTGATCCGCCGCATCCGCCCATGATCATACAAGAGCCCTATTACAGTATGTATCCACCGGATTCGATAGTAGTTCCAGGCAATATTGACGATCCGATGAATGATTCTCCATACAGGGAGAGGGCCAATGAGAGGGATCAGAAACGTTACCGTGACGCGGAACAAATCCAGAACATGCGTGCAATCTACTACGGGATGGTAACGGAAGTCGATGACTGGATCGGTGAAATCCTCGATAAGCTGGACGAGTATGGTATCGCCGATAACACCATGGTGATCTTTGTCTCAGACCACGGCGAGATGCTGGGCGATCATGGCATGCATTCCAAGAACATATTCTACGAAGGCTCTGTTCATGTTCCCTTCCTGATACGCTTCCCCGGACGCATCAAGGCGGGGACAGTCGTGGAAGAGCCAGTTTCATCCATGGATATCTGCCCCACCATTCTTGACTACATGGGGATGCGTTTGCCCGAAACAGACGGGATCAGCCTTCGCCCATTTATAGAGGGCAGACCGGTCGAACATGATGTCGTAGCGTATTCACCGGGACGCGACAGACCCAACTACATGCTCATGAGGGGCAACCTCAAATTGATGATGTGCGAAGGAGGACGCGGTGAGTGCGTTGACGGGCTTTACGATCTTGAGGCGGATCCCCTTGAGATGCGCAACCTGATTCTCTCAGCAATTGAACCAGAGAAGAACCGCGGGCAGGCACTGGAGATGAAGGCTCGCCTTGTCCAGTGGATGAAGAACCATGAACCACACAAGGCTGGGTTGATAGAGAGCCGGAAACTTTTCTAATTTGAACTCAACCAGAAACTGAATCTGATAACATGAAAAATAATGTATTCAGTAACCATTATTGTAATACATCACTGATAATTTGCTATATATTTACTATAACTGCCATACTATCCTGCCAAAAGGGATACGCTGGCCCGATCCCGGGGGAAAATGACCGGATAGGCTGGAGCGCAGATGGCAACCGGAATGACCCTGACGACTGGGGCGCTACAGCCATGGCTCTGGCTATCTTCGCCAAACAAGGCTGGCAGGACAAACTGGTGCATATTGATTACAACAACTGGCTGCCAGATAACACACCCTTTAAGTCTGCCGAAGAAAGAATAAGTGTTGTTGAGGGCGTCAAGAAATTCAACTTTACCAAAACAAGGGTCTACGACAACCAAACGGATTTAGAAGAAGCGATAAACAGCGCCGTTGAGGAAATCAACAAAAGCAGCAGTGAAAGCCGGTTCTGGTATGTCCAGGCAGGTCCATTTGAAGTAGCCTACAGGGCCTTATTGAAGGCTGACCCGGAGAAGCGAAAATACTGTATCCTGGTCTCCCATGCTGAAATTAATGAAAGGCCAAACAAGTGGCCCGGTCAGCACGGCAAGGAGGACTGTGTTGCCCTGGGTGCGGATTATTTTTTTACGACCTCTCAGGGGGGTGACAAATTTGGCAGCGGAAGGTACTACGAATGGCAAGACGTCGAGTGGTTGAAAAACTCACCGTGTCCAGAATATCGTTGGGTCTATTCCCGGATGAGAAAGACTGCCGAACATAAATGGGGCGTTCTGGATGCATCAGACGGAGGAATGGCCTTCGTGCTGGTGACCGGTGATACAGAGGGCAATTTTCATCCGAAGCTTAAAAACTTTCTGGGTTCGTGCTGGAATTCTCCTGATACTTCAAAGTTGGAGTAGTTAGAAAAGGACTAGCAAACGGATTCAGTCATAATAGAATAACAAAATATTGATAAGGAGTGAATGGATGTTTC
>CAYQCG010000082.1:0-7417 GCA_964415925.1 uncultured Puniceicoccaceae bacterium
ATGCCACACTCCAGGAGGTGCTCCGGATGGAGTCCAGCGAAACCCTCGGTTCCACCCGTAAAGTTGTCATCCACATGGGCCATGATGGACCCATCAACATGCGCGAAGACTTCGTCGAGTGGCTCATCGACCCAATCAAGAACGGTGGTGGCGCGTCCATGGACTTCGGTTGCTACGGTGCCAATATCCTGACTTACATGATGGACAACCAGAGGCCCCTTGCCGTTACTGCTGTCATTCAGAACCTGAAACCCGATATCTACACCCGGGTGGATGATGAGGCCACCATCGTCGTGGAATACCCTGGCGCGCAGGGCATTATTCAGGCCTCTTGGTGCTGGCCCTTCAGCCGCAAGGACCTCCAGCTCTATGGCGCGGAGGGCTACGTCAGGACCGTTGATAACAGCTTGATGTATGTCCGCACAAAACGTAATGAACCCGAAAAAGAAATGCGCTTGCCTGCACCTCCCGCGCCTATGAACGACGCTTATGCCTACCTTGCTGCCGTTATACGCGGTGAGGTCGATCCCTCTCACGGCCTCTCCTCACTCGAGAATGCCCTCATCGCCACCGAAATTCTCGAAGCTGCTCTCAAATCCTCGCAATCAGGCGAAACCGTTAGACTAAGGCGGTAGTTTCCTTTGTCATCTTCAAATATGAATAATCACGCCATGATCTTACAATTCACTCCAGTTCGTAATCTCGCATTTTCGGTTTTATTCCTGTGCAGCCTTCTCCCCGCACAGGATATCAGCATATCCGGTACGATCATCGACATTAAGTCGGGTCTACCTTTGCAGGACGCTGAGGTCACATTAAATGGCCGGAAAATCACAACCACTACCAATCAGCAGGGTAAGTTTATAATCCTTTATAAGACATTCCTGGAATCCGGAAACACCTCTAATAGCAGTTCTCTGGGGCCTGCAGAAGAGCTTTACACCTTGGGTCGGCAAACCAAACTGGCTCCAATTGCTTTCAGGGATGTTTTTCTGGAATCTGGCGATTCGGTTTTGGGCACACTCCATGTATCCAAACCCGGATACATCGACGTTAGTAAGCCCCTTGAATCGCTTCAGCACGACAGTTTGGTTATTGAACTGGGCAGGCGCAGTGAATTCGAGGGAGGTTGGGCCAGAGTGCCTGAAATCCTCGCTATGATTACTCCACCCACTTTTCCCGAGCGTGATTTCAATGTCCATGATTACGGGGCAAAAGGTGATGGCATTGCGAATAATTACCAGGCTTTAAAAAAAGCAATTGAAGCATGTCATCTGGCGGGTGGAGGCAGGGTCGTCGTTCCGCGCGGAACCTACCGTATGGAAGGACCTGTGCACCTCCTCTCCAATGTAAATCTTCATCTGATGCAGGGAGCAAAACTGGATTTTCATTGGAACCAAAAAGGCTATCTGGTTGGAGATCCACGTCACCGCGGACGCGTACTGGTCAGGTGGGAAGGGACATGGATCTATAATTACTCTCCCCTCATATATGCCTTTAATCAGCAAAACATAGCCATCACGGGTCCCGGCGAAGTTAATGGGAATGGGTTGGATGTCGATTGGCCCGATCACGTTGATAAGGAAAGAAAACTTGTATGGGCCCATACTGGCCTGCCTATCGACGAACGCATCACAGATGAACTGACCCCTGGGACCATCGAATTCTATTTCTGCCGCAATGTTTTATTGGAAGGCTTCACTTCAAGGGAGCCCAATGAAAGAAACGTTCACCCCGTCATGTGCAGCAATGTGACCATCAGGGGTCTCAATATTTTGCCAACCTCATTCGACCATAAGGAAGACGATGGAATCGACCCCGACAGTTGCCGCTATGTCCTGATTGAGGACTGTAAAATCCACAGCTACGATGATAACATTGGGATTAAATCGGGTCGAGATAATGATGGCTGGTTAATAAATAAAGAAGACCCGCAAGGCAAATGGTCTCAGCTGATTCCCGGCAGGCCTACGGAATATATTCTTATCCGTAATAATTGGTTCCACGGGGGTTATCATAACATGGTTGGTATCGGCAGCGACCAGTCCGCGGGTGCTCAGTATATCTACGCGTGGGATTGCGAGGCTGGCCAGGTCGAGCTTCAGAGGAATATTCTTGAAATCAAGGCCAATCCCAACCGGGGCGGGGAAGTTCGCCACATCTACATCAGGGATATCAACGCTAGACACTGTGACACCATTATGAAGGCGAATCACAGGTATATGAGTTTCTATGCGGAAGACGGGCCGCAAAGGCTTCCGCATACCCACCACATCTACATGGAAAACATTACTGTCGAAAACGGCGGGAAGACCGGGTTTATTTTTCGTGGCTGGGAACCCCAACCCATGCATGATTTTTATTTCAGGAACATCACTCTGCCCGATGGTGAGTCGGCTGAATATGATGGAGTTCAAAGATCATCCATCTCCGCGACTAACGTAAGTATCGCCGGTAAAATCTGGCAGCCTTTGGCCGACTAAAACATCCGGTAGCGGTCCTCATCATCCGTATAGTAGGGGAGAATCTTGCCGGCCACAAGCCAGGCTCGTCCAAATGACAGCAGACAGGCAGCTTCTACCCAGAATACGGTTTTTTCCAGATTTCCGGCATCTTTTAGAAACAGATACCAGACCACGCCAAATACCATGCTGGCGATCATGATATAACCGGAAGTTGTGTAAACACGACTGCGTCGCTTGCGCTTGGAGGTTAAGGGTTCCTTCTTCAGGACGTCTCTCCTGAAGACGCAAAGACAAAACCACGTTAGGATAACGAATAGCAGTACGGCTGCACTGAAGTGCAGGATGGAGAGTATTCCTGCCTCGGCATCATCTTTCGCTGTCGGTGCCAGGGCCACAATGAAGGCCATCAGCCCCGCTGTCTTGCTCGCCCAGGCTTCTTTCGGGCTCTTGCCGTTATAGGCTGCCAGGAACGAGCCCACGATGAACAAAAACCCCACGAAAATATCCCGTGCTCCCACATGATACCCCATGCTGATCGATGTCAGTATCCCGCCGGCCAGAAACGTCACCGAAAACGGCAGCGTGATCGCAATTATCCCGATCAGCGTTCGCAGTCCCCGGTAGTCGAATACTCTATACATCTCAGCCATGTGTAAAGTTGGGCAGTCGCTGACTCAATTAATTTGTGCATTGAGTCTATACTAACTGAGACAGGAAAGTAGTCGCGGGAACCTTCATGGTTTTACCGGATTGAAAAGCCGATTTTCTAACAAATGGCATATCCTTGATTATCTGAAGACAGTATTCGGGCTTTAGCATATCTCTATAGTAAAGCAAACTACTACTAATGCCATCCTTACTCGAGAGCTTTGTCTCTATCATCAACCAAGGTTTATTATCTCTGACGATAAGGAAGTCGACCTCACGCTTTTCCTTATCCCTTAGAAAAAAGAGTCTGAATTCGTCAATCCCCCGGTCGTTCCAAAAATCCACCGCCTTTAACAAGTGGCTCGCCACCAGATTTTCAAAGGCAGGTCCAGCATCACTCACCAGGCTCCAGTCCCATAAATATACTTTGGGCTCCTTGAGCAAAGACCGGGTGACGTTTTTTGTGTAGGGTCGAATTCTAAAGCAGTAGAAGAAGCTTTCCAGTGTATCAATCCATCGTCTAACGGTATCAACAGAAACCCTTACCTTTTTAGATAGGTTACTATAGTTCAGAAGTTGTCCTGCCTGTTCCTTCAAAAGCAGACTGAGGACTTCCAGTTGATCGATCTCCTGTATCCGGCTTAAGTCCCGGATATCTTCCTTAATAAGGAGGTTCTGGCGTTGACGTTGCCTCTGGTTGTAAGTGCGTCTGTTCCGGCTGAGATACGGATCTGGAAAGCCACCATATTTCTGAAGGACTTCTAATTCTCCATCGTCTATTTTTCTAGGTGCTCGTATCGCATTATCCGATACATTTGGATTGACTAACTCGCCAATTGTCAATGGATGCATATGATAGTGGAAATAACGCCCTAACATACTGTCACCCGTTCGAGTCCCAAAGTTCAGCTGTGTGCTACCTGTTACTATAATCTGTACCTGGTCCTTGTTTGTATCGTAAAAACCCTTGAGGAAATTCTTCCAATCCGGGTATTTTTGGATTTCATCAAAGGCGATCACAGTTTTTTCTTCTCTGAGTTCATCTAAGCCTGTATGGCTTGCTGTTGCACCTGTGCCGTTCAGTATTATCCTTCTGTGATCTGTATCGTCCCAGTTTAAGTATGAGAAATATTGGCTCAGGTTTTTTGCATGCTCTGCCACTCTGGTTTTACCAACTCTTCTTGGTCCGGAAAGCAGACACATGTTGCCAGACTCATCAAAGTGGTGCTTTATGAGTGAACTGTAAATACGTTTTATATTTCGATCAGATCTAGGCATTTCGTAAAATAGTCATGACCATTTTACGAAGATTAAGAAATCAGTCAAACCTTTATCTGTAAACTTAAGAGCATGTCCTTTTCTTTAACTGTCACTGTCTACGACGCTCTTTTGAGTCTATTCACAAAAATTCCCATGCATAACTCCTTCAACACCAACACGCGTTAATAAAATATTTTTTAATCATACAGAAAAATCAAAAATTTGCTTGTCTTGCACCATGTGTAGTATACTTTTGTTTACATAACCAGCCCGTTTACCGCCAATTCATGTTATTCGCAAAATTTACTGGCACATCCCCGCTAACTCTCAATAACTTCAAGGAATGCACGATCTATCCCGTTACCTCCCCTCATTAACTTCAATTACAATCGCTCTCCTCAGCTTGGCTGCATCCGCCCAGGCACAGGTCAGGATAACCGGTGACCTGAAAACATGGCATGCCGTCACCCTCGAACTGGAAGGCCCTTCCGCCAATGAAAGCGATGTCTACCCCAACCCTTTCACCGATTATAACATGGAAGTCACCTTTACCCATGAGTCGGGTAAACCCTCCTATGTCGTCCCCGGTTACTTCGCCGCCGACGGCAATGCCGCCGAAACATCCGCTACTTCGGGCAAGATCTGGCGTGCCCACCTCTCTCCCGACAAGACAGGCAGTTGGAATTACGAAGTCCATTTCACCGGTGGTAAGTATGCGGCTCTTGGAGAAAAAGGAGAACCCCTCGCTCCGTATAACGGCCTGATAGGCTCCTTCAGGATTTCAGGATCGGATAAATCAGGCCCCGATTTCCGTGCCCATGGCCGCCTCCAATATGTCAGACAGCATTACCTCCGCTTTGCCGAATCAGGGAAATACTTCCTGAAGGCCGGACCCGACGCACCGGAGTCTTTCCTCGCCTATACTGATTTTGATAACACAATCCGTAGTGGTGAGCGAGGCCCCTTGAAAACATGGGAACCTCATGTCAGGGATTGGAGACGCGGTGATCCGGTTTGGAAGGGCAACAGGGGTAAGGGTATGATCGGTGCGCTCAACTACCTCGCTGAATCCGGCATGAACGCCTTTTCCTTCCTCACCTACAATGCCGGTGGCGATGGCCAGAATGTCTGGCCCTTCATCGCGCGAGACGACAAAATGCACTACGACGTCTCCAAACTGGATCAGTGGAACATCGTCTTCTCTCACGCTCAGTCGCTCGGTCTCTACCTCCATTTCAAACTCCAGGAACAGGAAATGGATGATGACCGTATCGGTCACAGTGCTGAACTAGGTGCGGTTCCTGAAGCGCTCGACGGAGGTAGGTTGGGTCCCGAGCGTAAACTCTACATGCGTGAGTTGATTGCGCGCTTCGGGCATCATCTCGCCTTGAACTGGAATATTGGTGAGGAAAATACCCAGTCCCTCCAGGAAATCCGTGACATGGCCAAATACATCAGGGACACAGACCCCTATGATCATCACATCGTCATCCATACTTTCCCCAACTGGCAGGATCGTGTATATTCAGAATTGATTGGCGGACAGTCAGTCCTCACTGGCGCGTCTTTGCAGAATGGATGGAGTGTCACGCACCAGCGCACCCTGAAGTGGGTAACCTTGTCCGCCGCCGAAGGCAAACCTTGGGTCGTTGCCAATGATGAGCAGGGCCCGGCCGCCCTCGGTGTTCCCCCTGATCCCGGTTACGAGGGCTTTAGCGGAGTCGCCGAGTTTAAGCAGAATAAATACGACCTCCACGATATCCGCAAAAAAACCTTGTGGGGAAATCTCATGGCTGGAGGTGCCGGAGTGGAATACTATTTCGGCTATCAGCTCCCCCAGAATGACCTCATCGCGCAAGATTTCCGGAGCCGCCACCAGTCCTGGCAATTCTGTCGCATCGCCCTCGATTTCTTCCATCAGAAAGAAATTCCCTTCTGGCGCATGAATTCCGCCAATCAACTCGTTTCCTTTGATAATGGGGATGCCTACGTCTTTGCTGAGCCTAATCAGGTTTACCTCGTCTATCTGCCCGAACCGGGCGAGGCCAGACTCGACCTGACCTATGCTTATGGCAGCTTTTCCCTCCACTGGTTCAATCCACGCTCTGGCGGTGAATTGCAGACTGCTGTGCCCGCCACCGTCAAGGGAGGTACTGAAATAATCCTCGAAACCCCGTCGATGAAACAGGGTGATGACTGGTTGGCCGTCCTGCGAAAGCAATAATCACACTGCACACCGGTTATTTCTATCTTTATCCTTGGAATCTTCTCATTTCAGCGAACAAAATTCTCTTGCCCGTATTCTTCCTAAAATCTTAACACACATACCATGAGCATTTACTTCGAAGCCCCCAAAATTCAATACGAGGGTCCTGATTCTAAAAACCCCTTTTCCTTCAAGCATTACAACCCGGATGAGGTTGTTGAGGGCAAGTCCATGAAGGAGCATCTCCGCTTTGCCGCCCCTTACTGGCACGTCATGCGGAATGTCCTCGGTGATCCATTTGGTGCCGGAACCGCCCACATGCCCTGGGACGATGGTTCCGACTCCCTTGATAATGCCCTCAAGCGTGTCGATGTCTTCTTCGAGTTCCTCGATAAATGCCAGATCGATTTCTACTGCTGGCACGACCGGGACGTAGCACCTGAAATGAACGATTTGGCCGAAAGCAACCGTCGCCTCGACGCAGTCATCGAAAAGCTGAAAGAAAAACAGAAGGAGACCGGGAAGAAACTCCTTTGGGGTACCGCCTGCCTCTTCGCCCATCCCCGCTACGCCCATGGCGCAGCCACCAGCCCCAACTTTAACGTCTTCGCCTACGCCGCCGCACAGGTCAAGAAAGCCATCGAGTGCACCAAAGAGTTGGACGGCCTTGGCTACACCTTCTGGGGTGGCCGTGAAGGCTATGGTAGCCTGATCAATACCGATATGCCGCGTGAGCTCGATCACCTTGGAGCCTTTCTCCATATGGCCGTCGAACATAAAAAGAAGATCGGCTTCGACGGTCCCTTCTACATCGAGCCCAAACCTCGTGAACCCACAA
>CAYQCG010000083.1:0-7380 GCA_964415925.1 uncultured Puniceicoccaceae bacterium
ATGAAGAATCCCGCCGTCCAGTCAGCACGGGCACGGTAATTCCGGCTCGGACCCATATTTGCCTGCAGGATTTGCGGCGGCGTTCCATTCTCCTCGGCATAGGCGTCAGCCGCATCCCTCAGAGCCTCGTATTCTTCGGCTGCGCGACGGAATGGCAGCGACTGCATCTCGGCCTGTCCGTCGACGGCCTTAACCCTCAGGGCACGACTCATTTCCCCGATACTCGCGCCTACTTCGACCGCCTTAATACAAAGTTCGACCACATTAGCGTCGTTTGCATCGGCCAAATCCTGAAGGCAGGCTATGATCTTTGTGCTGTGCTCACTTTGTGAGGAAGTCCTGTAGTCAGCAATCTGCCTGGCCCGTTTGTTACGAATTTTTTCGTAATCAGGTATTCGCATTTCCACCGGCTTCTCCGTCGGATTCGGATAGACATTCGTGCCGATAATGGAACGACGGCGTTGTCCGATCTGTTTTTCCTTTTCAGCAGCGGTCACAGTAATTGCCTCCTGAGGAATACCCTTAGCAAGGGCTTTCGTCATACCTCCGGCTTTTTCGATCCTCTGGAATTCCGACCACGCCTCGCGGGCAATCTGGTCGGTCAGCCACTCAACCGTGTAGGAACCGCCCGCCGGATCTATCGTCCGCGTCAACTCACACTCTTCCTGCAAGATCACCTGGACATTGCGTGCAACCCTTCGTGAAAAAGTGTCCGGGACGCGCAGGATCTCGTCAAACGGTCCCACATGCATGCTGTCACAACCGCCTACAACTGCGGCAAAGGCTTCACTGGCTCCGCGCAGCATATTAACGTAGGCATCCCGACGAGTCATACCCCACAAACCGGTCCGGGCGTGGAGGTGAACTTTCCTGCTGCCTTCATTGCCCTCGAAAGCCTCAATCACACGCGACCATAGGAGCCGGGCGGCCCGGAATTTGGCGATCTCCATGAAGAAGTCTGTTCCCAGTGCCAGGCAAATACGCATGCGCGGCGCAACCTGATCCACCGTCAAGCCGTGCTTTTGCATCTCGCGGAGATATTCCACCGCCGTTGCAATGACATAAGCCAGTTCCTGGACAACCCCCGCACCTCCATCATGGTAGGGAGTGCCCTGAATGCCAATCGTCTGTAACTGCGGAGCGTTTGCGGCAGCGTATTCCGTTAAAAGCGCCATCTCCCGAAAAGCCGTTTCCAGGCTGACGGATATCCGGCCCAGGCGTACTGCGCTGGCAAAAGGGTCGACCTCAATGCAGCCCCGAAGGTCCTCAAGGTTCATACCTCTTTGACGCGCCAGGGAAAAAAGCAGCGAAGCAATGGGGAGCCCGCTTGAACCGGACCGCATGTATACCGAAATCATATCCAGATGGATATCCCGCAGCGCCATCTGAATGTCTCCCAGTGTCGCCAGGGATAAACCGCAAGCGCCCACTCTTCCCGGAGCCGCACTATCCGGGTCCCGCCCTGCCCGTGTAGCCATATCGAGCAAGATATTCAGTTCGTTCTGCCCGCGGTTCAGGCTTTGTAGCGCAATCGTATTAAATTCCTCCGGGGTACTCGCAACGAGTTCCTGCGAGATCAGCCAGCCCTTCTTAATATAACCGGAGAAATTGCCGCTGCGGGTCCGGTCACCCGTCCCGGGCATCTCACCCAGATGCGGTAAACCCTCTAAATCCTCCCTCCGATGGATTGGCTGAACATCGAAGCCTTCCGTAGTCCGGTTCACCATCTTCTTGTCAAACGGCACACCCTTCAGCAAGGTCTCAGCCGCTTCACGCCACTGCCTGTATTCATGTGGTGCAAAGTCTTCCCGTAGCTCCGGGCTCTCTCCGGGTGTAAATTCTGTATCGTTAGGCGAACTCATTCGGTCATTTATTTTTTTGATCGAAGCGTTTAGCTTCAAATTTATTTTCCTTACAATTTCATAAAAGATGGTTAACTTTTTCTGTGCAAGCCTTAATATAAGATTTGCTTCATATATTTATAAACATATTCAGTAATTCTAATTATAGACTTGCCAAGAGAACCGTTAACCTCATAAAGGAAAAACATAACTTTATTGATCCATGTTAAATCAAATCGATCATCTCGGTATCGCCGTTAAATCTATTGAAGAGACCCTGCCACTCTACGAAAAAGCGCTTGGCCTCCATTGTGAAGGCGTGGAAGAAGTCGCCTCGCAGAAGGTCAAGACCGCTTTCCTCGAATGCGGCGGCGTCCATCTCGAGCTCCTCGAGGCCACCGACCCGGAAAGTCCCATTGCCAAGTTCATAGAAAAGAACGGTGAAGGCATCCATCACATCGCTTTCCGCACGGACGATATAGAAGGTCAACTCAAGCAGGCATCCGGTGAAGGTCTGCGTCTTATCCACGAAGTTCCCTTCGAGGGCGCTGCCAACAAACTCGTTGCCTTCCTTCATCCCAAGTCCACCCATGGGGTGCTGACCGAGTTTTGCATGGAAAAGGACCGCTGAAGTTCTCACCTTTACGGTGGACTCCGGCACAGTGATTACTTAGCACTGAAAACCCGATCCCTCATCTATTATGGCGATTGACCCAAAACTACTGGAAGAATTGAACCAACGCCGCGCCCTCGCCCTTGCCATGGGTGGCGAGGAGAGGCTCGCCAAACGGCGAGACAAAGGCCAGCTCAATGCCCGTGAACGCATTGATGCCCTTTACGAACTGAATACTTTCCAGGAGTGGGGTATGCATGCGAACCACTCCTGCCATGCCTTCGGGATGGAAAAACGCAAAATGCCCGGTGACGGTGTTGTGACAGGAACCGGTTACGTCGATGGTCGCTCAGTTGCATGCTTCAGCCACGACTTCACGACCGGTGGCGCGGCCCTCGGCCGTATTCAGGCAAAGAAGGTCGTCCAGCTCATGAAGTATGCTGCGGAGGCCGGTATGCCGGTTGTGGGCTTCAACGATTCAGGAGGTGCGCGTATCCAGGAAGGCGTCGATTCCCTGTCGGGTTACGGAAAGATTTTTTACCACAATGTTCTCCTTTCTGGTGTGGTGCCGCAAATCGCCGTGATCGCCGGACCCTGTGCCGGTGGCGCCGCCTACTCCCCCGCGCTCTGCGACTTCCTGATCATGGTGCGCAATCAAGCCACCAACATGTTCATTTGCGGCCCCGAGGTGATCAAGTCCGCCACCGGCGAAAATGCTCAACTCGAGCAGTTCGCCACAGCCGATGCCCACGCCGCCGTCAGCGGTAATATCCACCTTGTCGCGAATGACGATGCCCATGCTGTCGCCCTCGTCCAGAAACTGCTCAGCTACCTGCCCAGCAACAACATTTCCGATCCACCCCACGATCCCCACGAAAACCTCACCCTTACCCGTGACGAGGGGATGAACCTCCTCGTGCCCGAGGACTCACGAAAGGGTTACGACGTCAAGGAAGTAATTGCCCGACTCGTCGATCATGGGGATTACCTTGAGCTTCAGGGTGACTGGGCAAAGAGCATCGTCACCTGTTATGCGCGTATCCAGGGTGTTGTCGTGGCCATCATAGCAAACAATCCAGCCGTCCGCGCCGGAACGCTTGATATCGATGCATCCGACAAAGCCGCACGCTTCATCCGCACCTCCAATGTCTTCAATATCCCACTGGTCAACCTTGTCGATGTCCCCGGTTTCATGCCGGGCCTCGCCCAGGAGCGCGGGGGAATTATCCGGCACGGGGCAAAACTCCTCTTTGCCTACTCCGCCGCCAGTGTCCCCAAGATCACATTGATTATGCGCAAAGCATACGGAGGCGCCTACCTTGCGATGTGCAGCAGCGACATGGGTGCGGACATGGTATTCGCATGGCCGACGGCCGAAATTGCCGTCATGGGCGCGGAAGGCGCCGTCAAGGTTCTCTACCGTAAGGAAATTGAGTCCGCCGAGGATCCAAAAGCCAAAGTAAAGGAATTGCAGGATGAATACCAGAGACGCTTTGCCGCCCCCTGGCAGGCTGCCGAAGAGGCTATGATCACCGATGTCATCGAACCGGCCCAGACACGTTCCGTCATTGCCATGGCTTTACGGAATACCCTTAATAAACGCGTGACTCGTCCACCCAAGAAACACGGTAATATTCCTCTTTAACATCCGATGCTGCTGCTCGCTCAAATGGATAATCCCGGTGTGATTGAAGCCTTGAAGTATCTCAATGGCTTCCTCCTCGTCATGCTCACGCTTGGTGCGCTTTGGGGAGTAACCGTCCTGCTGGGCTCTTTCTTTACCCGTAAAAAGCCGAAGCACGAGGCGTTCAAGGCCGCCAGAGTCGAGAATGAAGATGAAGCCGAGCAACGCCGCCAGGCAATTGCCACCGCTGCCGCCATCGCCGCCATCACGTCCAATCCGCATGTAAAAGTCCCGCCGCACCTGGTCGCCGTTATCACCGCTTCCATTCATTCTGTCCTCCACGGACGCAAACACCGGATAGTATCGATCAGACCGTCCCAAAGTCACTGGTCGGCCGAAGGGCGTCGCCAGATTTTTGCCTCACACCGTGTCCGTTAGCAAAATGTCATTACTTTTCATTCATTCCAAACCGCTTGCTTATGATCCGTAAACTTCGCATCACCGTTGAAGGTAAGGCTTATGATGTTGCCGTGGAGATTCTCGACGATGGCAACTACCAGGTCAGTCAGCCGTCCCCGGCTCCCAGTGCACCACCGTCCAGGCCGGCGCCTGCACATGTCCCTGTCGCCGCACCTGCACCGGCACCAAAACCCGCATCCACGACCGCTACCGCCGCAGACGGTGACATCATCAGTCCGCTTGCCGGAAAAGTTGTCTCGGTCGATTGCAAGGTCGGGGACAGTGTAAGTGCAGGCCAACAGGTCATGACGCTCGAAGCGATGAAGATGAATACATTTGTCAACGCGCCCAAAGATGGCACCATAAAGAGTATCAACGTCCAGCCCGGAGATGGCGTTGAGGAAGGCCAGAGCCTGATCAGCATGGGCTAATACAATGGGTCTCTTCGAACACCTCGTTCACGGTACCGGCTTCAGCGAAATCACCCTCCCCATGATCGGCATGTGGGTGGTTGTGGGCGTTTTATTCTATCTCGCTATTGTCCATAAGTACGAGCCCCTCCTACTCGTCCCCATCGCCTTTGGCGCACTCCTCGCCAACCTTCCCACCGAAGGGCTTTACGAAAACGTCAATGACCTTGGTGCGGGCCACGGACTATTTGATATCATCTACGGCGGGATCAAGTTTGAGGTCTTCCCACCCCTGATATTCCTCGGCGTGGGCGCTTTGACCGACTTTGGTCCCCTCATTGCCAATCCCCGTACCCTCCTCCTCGGGGGTGCTGCCCAGTTCGGGGTTTTCGCAACTCTTCTCGGTGCGGTCGCCCTCGGTTTCAGCCATGCCGAAGCCGGTGCCATCGGCATCATTGGCGGTGCTGACGGCCCTACCTCCATCCTCCTGGCCAACGCCCTCGCCCCCCACCTCCTTGGTCCCATTGCCGTTGCGGCCTACACCTATATGTCGCTCGTTCCGGTCATCCAGCCGCCCATCATGCGTGCGCTGACCAACGATAATGAGCGCCGGATCCGGATGCAGACCCTTCGCAAGGTTTCCAAAACCGAGAAACTCTTCTTCGCCATTATTGTCGCGTCATTATGTATGCTGCTTGTTCCACCGTCAGCTCCCCTGATCGGAATGCTTTTTCTTGGCAACTTCTTGCGCGAGTGTGGCGTTGTGGACCGCCTGACCAAGACAGCCCAGAATGAACTCATCAATATTGTTACCATTTTCCTCGGCACCAGCGTCGGCATCACCATGAGTGGCGATAAGTTCCTCTCCGTCGAAACCATCAAGATCATTGCCATCGGCATTCTCGCCTTCGGCATTTCTACCGCTGCGGGTGTCCTCATGGCCAAGTTCATGAACCTCTTTTCCAAAAACAAAATCAACCCCCTCATCGGCAGCGCAGGAGTCAGTGCCGTCCCCATGGCAGCGCGTGTCAGCCAGGTCGAGGGCCAAAAGTACGATTCTTCCAACTACCTCCTCTATCACGCAATGGGCCCCAACGTCGCCGGGGTCATCGGCACCGCCCTCGTGGCCGGATACTTTATTTCCGTATTGGGAGGGTGATGGAATGCCCGAGATTTCCAGATTTTATGGTATATTAATCAGTATGAACTATCGGGATCATGAGCCACCCCATTTTCATGCAAAATATCAGGAATATGAGGTCATCGTTCAGATCAGTAATGGTGAAGTTACTGGATCCATGTCCCGACGTGCTCTCAATTTAATCTTTGAATGGCTGGAACTGCACAAAGATGAGTTGATGCAGAATTGGCAACTGGCCCGTGATCATAAGGCATTAAATAAAATCGCCCCACTCGACTGATGAAAATCAGGTTCCTCCATATAGACCTTGTGAAAGTCCTCGACGGTTTACGCCTGGAAGTGTCCTTTAACAACGGCCGCAAGGGAATTGTCGACCTCAAGGACGAACTCACAGGACCCATCTTTGAGCCACTGCAGGACTCCGAATTTTTCCACATGGCCATGTTAAATGCAGAAACAGGAACAGTCGAATGGCCTAACGGTGCTGATTTTGCTCCTGAATTCCTTTATCAACTTGCGTTCAACGAAAACTACGACGCACATCTTACAGACAGCAAAACTACTTAAACTAATGACTTCCCTACCATTTCCGGTAATGACTAAAGAAGAAGCGGGCGCGCTGATCCGGCACGGGCAGACCGTCGGGTTCAGCGGATTCACGCCTGCCGGTGCCGCCAAGGTGATCCCCCTTGGCATCGCTGCGCACGCTGAATCCGAACACGCCGCCGGGCGCAAGTTCAAGATCGGCGTCATCACCGGTGCCTCCACCGGGGACAGCCTTGATGGCGCCCTGGCCCGCGCCAATGCCGTTTCCTGGCGTACGCCCTACCAGACCAACAGCGATATGCGTAAGGCCATCAACGAGGGGCGGATTGATTTTTTTGATATGCACCTCAGCCTTCTGCCTCAGCAGATCCGCTACGGTTTCCTCGGCAACGTCGACTGGGCGGTCATCGAGGCTGCCGATATCACTGCACTCGGCGAAATCGTCCTCACCACATCGGTCGGGGTCAGCAACACCCTCGCCCGGCAAGCCGACAAAATCCTCATCGAACTCAACTCCGCCTGTCCCACCAGCTTCTTCGGTTTTCACGATATCTACGAACCGGAGGATCCACCGCACCGCACCAGCATCCCAATTTACAGCACGAGAGACCGTATCGGCAGTGCTACCAAAAAGACCAATCCGGATAAGATCGCCGGTATCGTCCTCAACAACTAATACGACCAGGCCCGCCCCTTTGCCGAACCCGACGAAACCAGCAACACGATCGGCCGGAACGTCGCCGATT
>CAYQCG010000084.1:0-7353 GCA_964415925.1 uncultured Puniceicoccaceae bacterium
GGCTCCTCGACGATCTCACTCGGGAGCAGGGGGTTGCGCTCATCTTCATCGCCCATGATCTGGGCCTGGTGAAGAGCCTTGCGGATCGCATTCTGGTGATGGACGCGGGTCGGGTGGTTGAGGATGGCGTGGCGCAGACGCTCTTTGCCCGCCCGCAGTCTGATGCAACCCGCGCGCTCATTGCAGCCATCGGCTGAGCGGGCAGAGACCGCTTAGCGCCCAGTTCCGCTACTGCACCTCCGGCTCGCGCAGGGCAATGCTCTGCCCGCGAACCCGCTCTCGATGCAGGATGTACAGCCCCGATGCTGCGATGATGGCGGTGCCGATCAGCGTGAAGGCATCCGGCACGTCGCCGAAGAGCGCGTATCCGAAAAGGATCATCCAGACCATCTGGGTGTAGACAAAGGGGGCGAGCACGGACGCGTTCGCAATCCGGTGCGCCACCACCAAGCCGTAGTGCCCCACGGCGCCGAAGACCCCCATCAGGATCATAACATTGCCGCTGACCACCCCAAGGTAGTCAAGGAAATGAGTGATTATTATGAGAACTGGTGGAAGGAAGTTGCCGCACTCTTAACAGATCTTGAGAATGACGGAACTCATCCCTTTTTTACCAGAAATAACAAATAGATAGATATGAAACATTATTTCAGAGCTGTAATACTGGGTCTCGTCAGTGTTTCCTTACTCAATGCTGATGAAACCGGAAAACACCTTTTCATACTTTCGGGGCAGTCAAACATGGTCCGCCTCAAGGAAGAGTCCACCTTCATTCCTTCTATTGAACAGGAGTTTGGTGCCGGTAACGTAATAATTGTCAAGGATGCAAAGGGTGGACAACCCATCCGCAGGTGGTATGAAGGATGGGAGGGACCTGATAATAGTAAACAGGAAATTGGCGATCTGTATGATCAGTTGATAAAAAAAGTCCGTTCATCGATTGTTGGAAAAGAAATTACTACCGTGACCTTCTTGTGGATGCAGGGAGAACGAGACGCCGGAGAGCCAACCGGCCATCTCTATCGATCCAGTCTTGAAGGACTTTTCAGACAGTTGGAGGAAGATCTGGGTAGAAATGATGTTAACTTTGTAATCGGAAGGTTGAGTGATTTTGGCCTGGATCAAACGAACAGGCCATATTGGACGGCAATACGTAAAGCCCAAGTCGAGTTAGCCGAGACTAGTTCACGTATCAAATGGGTGGATACCGACGATTTGAATGATGGGGCCAACAAAAAAGGGGAGCAGGTTCATAACGATCTTCATTACACCAAGGCAGGTTATGATCTTTTTGGACGACGCCTGGCTGAAGCCGCCATCCATCTCGTGCAGCAGCAAGTTAATAGAACGGAATATAGTTCCTTTCCATCAGTGGATGAGCTGGAACTCGACAATGAACTCCCGAACCCATTCCAGTTCTATAACAGTGATCGCACTGTGAAAAACAGGGAAGACTGGGAGGAACGTCGAAAAGAGATATTGAAAATGGTTGAATTTTATTCAGCAGGACCAGCCTTTCCACAGACACACAATTCCAAAGTCGTAAGCCTCGAATCAGCGGAGGTCTTCAACGGCAGAGCAACCCACTACAAAGCCAGCATGATGGTCGGACCAGCGCATTCCATCAAATACACCTTTGAATTCGTCTTGCCTGAATCGGATGGTGCATCCCCCCTGCTGTTCTATATTTGTCCACGGAAAGAGTATGCTGACGAGGCCATTACCTGGAGAGAGAAAATTATAAACCGCGGTTATGCATTCGCCTGGTTGATTCCCGGACAGTTCAACGGATACGATGAAACAGGTCCGGTGAAGGACGCTTTTCCCGAAGTCAAGGGAAACACCATGATGGCATGGATTTGGGGAATCAATGAAGCGATCCATTACCTCGATGAAAATTATGAGATCAGCCAGCTGATTGTTACAGGCACATCGCGCTTCGGAAAGACTGCCGCAATGGCAGGTGCGAATAATGAGCGTATTGATTTGACAGTACCGGTTACTGGAGGATTTGGCGTGCGCCGGTTTAACGGCAGGGACCAGAAGCAGCCCGCTTCGGCATTCGCCGGTAGATGCTGGTCGAATGATGTCTTTCCCACATTTGCCGGCCAACTTAACAAGATGCCCATTGATCAGCATTTTGTCGGAGCATTGATCGCACCCAGAGCCTTGCTGGCCATTATGGGTGCAGAGAACGACGACAAGAATGAAGGGCATATTGAAGCCTATGAAGCTCTCGTTCCAGTCTACGAATGGCTCGGGGCGGGGGATAAGCTAGGATTGTATGACCATTCCCCTCTTGGTCATGGTTTAATGGAGGAAGACATTTCCACCATGCTGGATTTCGCAGACAAAGTGTTCTTCGGCAAAATCCCGGTAAGTGGAAAAGCCTTTGATCAGATCAGTAATCCAGAAGTGATTGGTTTTAACTGGACAGCCCCGTCACCCAACTGACTTGGGCAAACGGGACAAGGGGATTTATAATCAACACACGTCACATACGATTAGTTTGCGGTATTTCGTCCTCCTCCAATGGACGCGAACCGGCAAAGGGTCCCCACATGAGACGCTCATCGGTTTTGTTGTCCTTCTTGTATAACTCGGGGTCGTAATTGGGGTTTTCTTTCGGAAAGCGCGCTCCGACTTGTATCAGATACCGCATCATTTCGTTGTAGAGTTTTTCATGTCTATCCGGATACCTGTCCGCCAGATTGGTTACTTCACCCATATCGCCGGAAAGGTCGAACAGCATTGGGATATCAGGCCGATGGTAAAAGTGGATGACCTTTGATGAACCGGAAATCATCGCTGAGTGAGGCACGGACGTTCGGTAATGGGGATAATGGAAATAGAGGTTGCGATTGAGGAAGCTTGGGTCCGGCTTTTCTCCCTCCATGTAATCCGCGAGACTGACTCCGTCGATGTAAAGCAACTGTTCCGGGTTTCCTCCTGCCCATTCAAAGAAAGTAGGCAGTAAATCATAGTTGACCACATTACCGTAAAAGACTGAGCCCCCTTTGATTCCCGGGCCCTTGACAATCATGGGAACCCGGATGCCTCCATCCCAGAGCCACCATTTTTGGGAATGCAGCGGCTGGGTGATGCCGGGCTTTAACAAAAGTTCTTCGTGCCGGTAGCCATTGTCACCAACTACGATAAAATATGTGTTTTCCTCAATTCCCAGTTCCCTGGCCTTGTTAATAACGGCTCCGATGCGGCTATCAAGGTCGTCAGCCATGCCTAGCCAGATGGCTGGATCCTGGTTTCGATGTATGGTGTCAGGATCCTGGTTGTTTTCCTCATACCAGGCCTTCACGAGAGGGTGTTTGAGATACTTCTCCCGTGTTGCATTTAAACATTCCCTGCCGGCATGCATGGCATAGTGGGAAATCTGCAGGAAAAATGGATTGTCGGCTTTCACCTGGTCTTCCATGAACTTGATCCCTTTTTCAGTAATACTGAACATTAATTTGGGATCCGACATATCCTCAGGCAACCGCCGTGGCCTTGGATCGTTTGGACCCAGATTCCATGTCATCGTATTCCCCTCGCTATTGGTGGTTGCCCCATCATGGACCACATAACCTTCCTTACCTGGATCGCCTCTCATGTGCCATTTGCCGACATGGGCACTGACAAAGCCCTGCGTTTTGAGCAGTTCTGCAATGGTAACTGCATCGTCGTCCAGTTCACGATCGGCGACATTTGGAACCAACGGGAAGTATTGATATTCCTTTTGTGTATCGTAGTAGGGATTGGGTGAATTCAGGTACACCGTCAGACCGTTCCGTGGATTTGACTGACCTGTCTGAATGCAGGCCCGAGCTGGAGAGCATTGTGGTGAGCCATAGGCATTGCGGAACCTCATTCCCTGGGCAGCCAGTTTTTCCAGGTGAGGCATTTCCAAAGCCGGCATACGGGAGTTTTCCATGGAGTCATCCATAGCGACCGGCGTTCCGTTCCAGGCCCAGTCGTCAATATAAAACAGGATGATATTTGGTTTTTTGGCCCCATAAGCACTTGCCATAGCAAGCACTGTAGCAGCAGCGATTAATGATCCCAGACAACGAACTACTTTTGTATTCATATAACCTCTCTTAGTTTGGTTTTATATAATATCATAAATCAGCGTCATAAAGTGATCCCCGGCTTGACTTATTTGAATGCGGTTTCCGGGTTCTTGTCAGTTAACCTTTTTGGAACAGGATGACGTTCCAGAAAAGCTTCAGCCTTTCTTCTGGCTCTTAAACTTTCCGGGCTATCCTTTTCCCGGGTAATGGGAGCCTTTTCCATTGGATCATTCAGAAGGTCGAAAAGCTGTCCGGCTTTGTAGTAAGGTTGTCCTCTGCGAGAAATACCACTGTCGTAAAGCTTCCAGCGTCCATTGAAGACATATCGCCCCTCTTTCCCCGTATACATTCTCCCGCGGTTCTCGAGCACATATTCCACAAGCGCCCACTCACGTTCTATGTCATCACCGTGAGTCAGGGCATTCAGGAAGCTGATACCATCAAGTTTCCCATCACCGGGAGGCCGGTGGGGCTGTGCTCCGGTTGCATCCGCGATCGTAGCGAAAAAATCTGCGGGAACAACAGGGCCGTTCAGGACAAGACCTGAATCAATGTTACCGGGCCAGTTCGCAAGCATGGGAACATGTGTTCCTGCCCGGGTCAGGCTGCCTTTTTCACCCTTTATATCCCGATTCCCCATCTTCGAAGTGATCGAAACCTCTGTTCCATTATCGCCCAGGAACAGGATGAGCGTGTTTTCCCTGAGACCCAACTCTTCCAGTTTTTTCACGATCCTCCCGATGTTCTTATCCATGTAAGCGACCATATCGGTGAAAAATCGTGTGTTTAAGGGATCGGGGCGCAGATGATGTTCGGCCTTCAGGTGACGGTTCCCGGACTCCCACTCATGGCTTTCTGGAGTCGGTGTAAAATAGAAGTGAGTCAGGTGCATGGGATAATACAAAAAGAATTCCTTGTCCTGGTTGCGTATCAGAAAATTGGATATGTATTCCCAGAACACATCGGGGCCGTATTCACCTATAAGTTTCTTCGGTTCCGGATCCTTGGAGCTGTAGATAACGGGGTCGGCATAGCCGTCGAGGTTTGAGTCGATTTTCAGGAGATACTCGTCAAATCCTGCATCGATGGGATCCCGGTTTTTTAACTGCCATTTCCCAACAGCTGCTGTTGCATAGCCGGCATCCTGCATCATGTGACCGAAGGTGGGATCGTCCGGTGGCAATTCGCCAAATGCGGTATAGTTGCGGAAGTTATACCGCCCGGTCATTAGCGTAACACGGGTAGGAGTGCAGAGTGGATTGGCATAGCCATTGGTAAAGCGGGCACCTGATACAGCCAGCTTATCGAGATTCGGCGTCTGGTAAGATGTTCCACCATTACATCCGAGTGTTTCATAGCCGAGGTCATCAGCCATGATCAGGATAACATTCGGCCGGTTCCCGGCTTCAGCACTCACCAGTCCGGTGCTGTAAAACAAGGCAACTACCAGAATGACAACCAGCTTATGCTTTGTAGTTTGCCTAAAATCCGGCATATCCTGAGGCGGTTTCGTCAAGCGTCCAGCCTTTCCTGTATTCCTTGGTAAGATAGGTATTCGCTTCCGGTAGATTGCTAAATTGCCTCGTATCCGCATCCCAGAGCAACTTTTGGCTGTCGAGTTTTTCTTTCAAACCCATCCGCAAGGCTACATTACCCATAAGGACAACTTCGGTGAGAGGACCGGCCCAGTCGAAGTTCGAATTCGCCGGAGGCCCGCCCTTGCATGCATTGATCCACTCCTGGTAGTGTCCGGGGGAGGGAGGAATAGAAGGTTCGGGAGGTTCATAGGACCGTCTGAGGGTTTCCGGAAGAATCCTGTGTCCCAGTATCATACCCTTGTCCCCGACATAGAGTATGTTATTCGTTTCCATGCTGACGCCCTCCGGCAAGCCTTCCGGGCGAGGAGGCTTCAATCCGCCGTCATACCATTTGAGTGTCACCGGTGGCATACCTTTCCGGGCAGGGAATTCATAGGTTACGAGTGAACCGGAAGGGTAGGTTTCCGTGTTAACGAGGGTCGAGGAGGCCTGCACGCTCGTGGGATAACCCAGTTTCAATGTCCGAAAGACAGGATCGAATCGGTGGCACCCGATATCTCCCAGGGCTCCCGTTCCAAAATCCCACCAGCCACGCCACTTGAAGGGGTGGTAGATTGGATGATATGCCCTGACGGGTGCAGGTCCGAGCCACAGATCCCAATCAAGGGAGGGAGGAACTTTAGGTGTGCTTTCAGGCTTGTCGATCCCCTGGGGCCAGAATACTCCTGCCAGGCCCTTGTTGGGTCTGTCTGTCCATATATGCACTTCATGAACTGGACCGATGACTCCATCCCAGATCATTTCCCGGATGCGTCTCGGTTCTTCGTCTGCTTGCCCCTGATTCCCCATTTGGGTGGCAATCTTGTATTTTCGTGCGGCCTGCTTCATGACCCGGGCTTCGTGTATCGTGTGTGTCAGGGGCTTTTGAGTATAGACATGCTTGCCGCGGCGCATCGCTTCGAGGGAGATGATTGTATGCGTATGATCCGGTGTGGCTATCATGACCGCATCAATGTCCTTCTGTTTGTCGAGCATCACGCGGAAATCCTGATACCGTTTCGCCATCGGATACTTTGCGACGACTTTTGGAGCCCTGCTGGCACTGAAGTCCACATCGCAAAAGGCCACGATGTTTTCATGGGCCACGTAATCTGCATCCATGGCTCCTTTACCGCCAATGCCGATGCAGGCGATGTTCAGCTTTTCACTCGGTGGAACTTGGCCCGGACCTCCGATCACATGACGGGGTACAACGGTAAACGCCGCGATTGTGGATGACTTGGCGAGAAAGCTGCGTCGTGATATTTTGTCCGTGTTATCTTTATGCTTCATATTTTCCTCCTTGATTGGCCAATAGTTCCACTTGATGAATCCTGTGGCTTTTATAGTTCCTTGATCCGGATGTTCCTGAAATACGCAGGGGTGCCGTGATCCTGTAGCCCAACGTATCCACTACGCGCAAAGTCTTTCAGGGGGCGCCTGAACTTGTTAGGCGAACCGTCGGGATTCTCACGGGCGGTTACCCAATTATCCAGATTGGCGGTTGCGGTTTCAGTCCCGTTCAGCTCAACCGTTACCTGGCTTCCATTGCATGTAATCTTGTAGTGATTCCATTCGCCCGGCTTGAACATATTGGTCGATGGCGGAACAAGGTCGAAGATTCCGCCAACGGATCCTCTTGCAATATTGTCATCGGACATGAGGGGACCTACCTGTATTTCGATTCCGGTTTGAACAGGGTCAGC
>CAYQCG010000085.1:0-7351 GCA_964415925.1 uncultured Puniceicoccaceae bacterium
CCATTACAGGATAGCGAAACTCTTTGCCCTCGAAATTACGCATGACGATTTCGTCCTCAGTAATTTCCTGAACGTATTCGGGGTTAAGCGGTATTTTCCCTCCTCCTCCGGGTGCGTCGATAACAAACTGATGAATTGCATAGCCGCTGGTGTGGCCTCTTAGCCCCTTGATAATCTCCAGGCCCACACGTGGGTCTGTCCTTAAGTGCCGACTGCCGGTGATCAAATCACATTGATAAAGGTAATATGGACGAACACCCACCATCAAGAGTCGGTGGACGAGTTGTCGCATAACCTCTACATCATCATTCACACCTTTGAGCAAGACACTCTGGTTGCCTAACGGAACACCGGCCTGCAACAATTTCAGAGCAGCATTTCTCAAATCCTGTGTGCACTCGCGAGGATGATTCACATGAATACTCATCCATATGGGTGCATGCTTCCTCAACACATCACAAAGCTTGTCAGTGATACGTTGGGGTAAAAAGACAGGTATTCTAGAACCTATGCGGACAAACTGGATATGCGGAATAGCCCGCAGTCTCGTCAACAGGTAATCAAGTTTCTTGTCAGAAAGCAGCAATGGATCACCACCCGAAAGTAATACATCCCTGATGTTCGGATTGGATTCAATGTATTGTAAACCTTCCTCAAACTCAGGGTGAAAATTGTAATCCTGTGCATTTGAAACCAGGCGGCTTCTCGTGCAATATCGGCAATAGGCAGCACATCGATCCGTTACGAGAAAGAGTACCCGATCCGGATAACGGTGAACTACATAACCAATGTTTTTCGCATTTTCTTCTCCCACCGGATCCAATAATTCCTCTGGTGCCGTAGTCATTTCCTCCTCGCGAGGAATCATCTGACGACGGATGGGGCAATCTGGATCATTGCGGTCAATAAGATTGAAAAAGTAGGGTGTTATGGAAAGCGCGAGTTTTTTATCAGCGAAAGCACATCCAGACCGCTCTTCCGGAGTCAGATCAATAAACCTTTCCAAATCTTCGGCAGATTTCAGACGATTTTGAAGTTGCCAAGTCCAACTGTTCCAATCCTCCGGAGATACATCCTGCCATAAACCCTGTCCTGCTGCCCAGTTTACTGGTTGGTCATGCAATGAAATCATAAATCTTTTCTAAGTTAATTTGCAACACGTCATTAATTGATGTATTTATAATTTTAAATATGACCACACATACGACGTTTGCGAATGTTGTCAAATCGTCTGAAAGATTTTCTTGGGATAATCACTAAAGTGGAATATGTTACAATATATGGGTGAAGCAGAGGACAGATTGGCTAAGCAGCTATGGGCGATAGGGGATAGTGTACGAATACGTATACTAAGTCTTTTGCCGGATGAGGCTAATTGCGAGCATGGCAACAATGTATCTGGCCTTGCAGAAGAATTGGGCCTATCCCAGCCAACCATCTCACATCATCTTCGAGTATTGAGACAAGCAGGACTCGTTTCCTACCGGAAGATGTGCCGTGATGCCTATTATTGGATCGATCATAAAGCAGCCCGGGAAATGCTGGCAGGATTACAGGAAACTCTGGAATTAAAGGAAAAAATAGAAACCTCCGATCCTGTAAAAAATTAAGGTATTGCCAGCTACTGCAAGGACAGGTTACGTCCCCTCTGCAAGAATGATTAGCAGCAGCGATATTAAAAGAAGCGGTATTCTCGCACTCGAAGATGGCAGCGTCTTCCATGGTCAAGCATTTGGCGGAAAAGAGACCGTAGTAGGTGAAGCCGTCTTTAATACTTCCATGACCGGCTACCAGGAAATCCTCACGGACCCTTCCTATTACGGCCAGATCATCGCAATGACCGCACCCCAGATCGGCAACTACGGCATCTCGCCCGAAGACATGGAATCTGACCGAATCCAAGCAAGAGGGTTCATCGTCAAAGACCTTTCGCCTGTCGAAAGCAACTGGCGCAGCACAATGACCCTGCCACAATGGTTGGAGAAACAAGGGATACCAGCAGTCAATGGTATCGATACACGTGCATTGACCAAGAAACTGAGGGTAGTCGGAGCCATGAAAGCATGCCTGAGCACAGAAGGTATCACTGCAGCAACCGCGATAGAGCGTGCACGTGAATGGTCAGGTCTGCTGAATGTGGATTATGTGAAAGAAGTCACTACGCCAGAAATATATCAATGGAAGGATAGGAATGAACCAGACACCCCTTTCACTGTGAATGGTACACGGTTGGAACTCACCAAAACAGATCGACCAAAATACCGTGTAGCTGCAATCGACTTGGGAGCAAAATATAATATCTTCAGAAAACTGGCTTATCATGGTTTCGATGTCACAGTCTTCCCAGCTCATGCCAGTTTTGAAGAAATCAGTGAAATCAGGCCTCAGGGAATATTTCTGTCAAATGGTCCCGGTGATCCATCAGCAGTCGATTATGTTCATCAAACGGCAGCCAGATTGATAGAACACTACCCCACTTTCGGCATTTGCATGGGGAACCAAATTCTTACACATGCTCTTGGCGCAGAAACCTTCAAACTCAAATTCGGACACCGTGGAGCCAATCAACCCGTGAAAAATACCGAAACCGGTAAGGTCTCCATCACTTCTCAAAACCACGGTTTTGCCGCCAGTTCAAAAGAACTGCAGAAGCGCGGTGCTATCGTCACAGAGATAAATCTAAACGACAGCACAGTTGAAGGACTGCGTCACAAGGACCTCCCTGTCTTCAGTGTCCAGTACCACCCGGAAGCCTCACCCGGTCCGCATGACTCCGATCCATTATTTGACGACTTCTACAAACTCGTCGAGCAACACGCCTGACAACAGGACACTACGGACGCTCCACCCAACTGTCCGAATCCAGTTGGTCAAAACCAGACGCTTATGTGTGGCTGCATTCCAAGTCGTGGATAGACTCTGATGTGCTGGCACTTGAAGCATAAACGTGGAAATCCAGATTATCAGTAGAAGGACAAAAGCTGTCCAAAGCAAAGGGATGTTCAATTGCTCGATTGGATCTAATGCCAGCCAGAAAGCTGTTGCCAGTTCTACAGTCATAATTGGCATTACGATTCGCGCAGTCCTTGCCTTATGATGTTCCTCGAATTTAGAAAATTTATCAGCTGGAACGAATTTCATTAACGGATAATGAACTATCTGCACATACCAGATTAACCCTGTCATGAAAAGGCAAGTTGCCAAATTGAGGATAAAGATAATACTCATAAATGAAGCTGATTCAGGATACGTTCATGCCTTCCAGTCACAACTTCCATCGCGAGGTCCCATCAAGGTGTATCGGTATAGATGGTTGTAGAGGCGGATGGATCGCCGTAACCATAGATAAAAAGACTAAAGGGATAGAAGCTGAAGTCTACCCATGCATCAAAGATTTTTGGCAAGCAAACGAAAAACAGTCCGCCCTGATCGATATACCCATCGGATTACCCAATGACACGTCAAGCAGGGAATGTGACCGGAGAAGCCGTCTATTATTGGGGAAGGGATTATCCTCCCGCGTATTCAATCCTCCGATACGGCCTGCCCTCAATTCATTGGATTATAACTCAGTAAATATCGTTAATTCCGCAGCAACCGGGAAGAAAATATCAAAGCAAACCTACAATATCATTCCGAAGATACGAGAAGTGGATCAACTGTTGCAAGAGCAACCGGAAGCGAAACACTGGATTCGTGAGAGTCATCCCGAAGTGTGCTTCAGTGCTTTGAATAATGGTGCAGCCCTGAGGAACAGCAAACACACTTATCGAGGAATGAAGGAACGGATTGATCTCATTTCATTATACCTGCCTACAGGCGAAAGTATACTACATGATTTACTCTCCCGCTTTACCGCTAAAACAGTCGGAGAGGATGATATTGTGGATGCCATGGCACTGGCGGTTCTGCTCCGTTTCGCCAAAAGACTGTTTCCGATACCTGAAAACCCTCCAAGTGATCAATGCGATTTACCCATGCAGATTATATCAGGCGAGTTCTAGGATTCATTCAGTTGTTTTTCATAGGCTAATGCGTCTTCCGGCGTATCGATTCCAACTGTTTTCTGCTCTGTAACACCGACAGCGATCCTGTAGCCCTTTTCAAGAGTCCTGAGTTGTTCGAGCTTCTCGGTCTGTTCAAGGGGGGTTGGCTCAAGAACTTTGTATGTCCTGAGAAAATCCGCCCTGTATGCATATAGTCCCAAGTGCAGGTATACAGGGTGATTTGCCAGCCATTCAGAATCAACTGACCCCTTGGTATCACGTGGATAAGGCAGAGTTCCACGTGAAAAATAGATTGCTTGTTGATTCTGGTTGAGGATCACCTTGACTTTATTGGGATCCGAAAATTCTTCAGGACTTTCGAAGCGTATAGCCAAAGTAGCCATCGCACAATCTTTGTGGGTGATTGTAGCCTCTAATAACTGCTGGATATGCGCTCTACTCGTGAGGGGCTCGTCAGCCTGAACATTTATGACGGTTTCAGCCTTGATAACCTCATTTGCAGCTGCAAGCCGGTCGGTCCCGCTGGGAAGATCGGGATCTGTCATCACGTACTGGAAACCTTCGGCTTTCAAAACATCAGCCAGTTCCTGATCCCCTACAGCAAACCACAAGGGAATATCCGGGGCTTGCAGCCTTAACCTGTGCGCAGTCCATAAGATAAGGGGCTTCCCTTGAATCGGATGCAGTAGTTTACGGGGAAAGCGGGTAGAGGCCAGACGCGCGGGCACAATCAGCGCAATGCGGGACATGATTTCAAGCTAGACGAAGCACTCGTCTTGGAAAGGAAATTCTTGCGCGGCAGACCCACAACAATAAAACAGCTTCAATATGATGCGAACCGGCAATCCCGTTCTACGCGCTGATACCTTTGAACTAAGGGAACCCAGCAGCGGTACAATGACTATCAATGGCACGGTCAATAAGACCTTCATCCTGTTTTTCCTGTTATTACTTCCTGCCAGCTGGAGTTGGAGCCAGTTCATGAATAGCAGCAACCCATCAGCAGCATACCCATGGATAATTGGCGGTTCGATCGGCGCTCTGATAATCGCGTTGGTAACCGTATTCAACAAACGGTGGGCGCCCATTAGTGCACCTCTCTATGCCATCTGCAAGGGTTTGGTTGTCGGAGCTGTTTCCGCAATCTACGAACAGCTCTATGAAGGCATTGTCATACAGGCGGTGGGATTAACACTGGGTGTCCTCTTTAGTCTCCTTCTCGCATACAAAAGCGGCTGGATCAAAGTAACACAGAATTTCCGCCTGGGTGTTGTGGCCGCCACAGGCTCAATTTTCCTTCTATATCTAGTCAGTATCGGACTGAGTTTCTTTGGCCTTAGTATTCCTTTTCTCCATGATAGTGGGCCTATCGGTATCGGAATCAGTGTTGTAATTGTCATTGTAGCTGCGCTCAACCTTGTCCTTGATTTCGACTTCATTGAAAGTGGTGCTGAACGTGATGCCCCGAAATACATGGAATGGTATGGTGCCTTCGGATTAATGGTTACGCTTGTCTGGCTGTATCTGGAACTCCTGCGCCTACTGGCCAAGCTTAACCGCCGTTAGAGCTTAAAGAGCTTGCGGGCGTTTCCGGTGAAAATTGCTCTCAGGCAAGTCTTATCCAGTCCACTCTGTCTCGCCTCATCAATGATCCGCCGAAGTTCCGGTTGCTTTTCCACTTTCGGGTAAATACGCAGTGGATAGTCTGTCCCGAAAAGTAACCTGGCTGCTCCTACCAAATCAGTTACCTTTTTCCAAATCATTGGCTCATAGAGGAGTGGGCTGGCTGCGGAATCATAGTAAATATTCTTTGGCAGTTCATTTCTCGACCACGGCAGACCCCCACCCCAATGCGCGAGAATGACCTTTAAATCAGGGAAATCCTGAGCCAGCTGTAAAAAGTGCAGGAAGGCGGTTTCCACCTTACCTCGATAGTCATGACTGGAAGCATCCGTCGCATGGAGGTTTATGGGCAAATCCCGCTTTTGCAGCATAGCACAAACATCACGAAAAACCGGATTATTAAAAAAATAGTTTTGAACCTGCGGAAACAATTCCCCTACGCCACGGAAGCCTTGATCAAGGCGACGTTCCAGTTCGTCTAGCATCGCTTGCCCACCTCCCGGATGAAAGGATGCCAATGCCACATAGCGATCAGGTGCTTCCTGTATCCATTCCTGCAGCCAGCGATTATTCTCTAGACAGGTTTCCGGGTGTTCCCAATACCAACCGAGCAGGACAGCATGCTCCACACCGGCAACATCCATTGCTGCAAGCATCTCCTTTGGGCTAGCCCAGCCTTGAATACTCTTGGGTCCAACCAGTTTTGCCCAATGGTGCTCTTTTCTTTGTGTCGCCCAGGCAACCGGATCTGCTGCCATTTGGGATGGAAAAGCGTGCGTGTGGCTATCTGTGATACCGGACATAAACGGACAAGGCTCACCCTAAGGTGGCCTTGGAAAATGCTAGACTGTTCTTAGGCGTTACTCTCCCAACTGGAAACGGGCAAATCGCTTAATCACGATATTCTCACCAAGCTTGGCAATCTGATCCGTTAGAAGCTGCTGGATGCTTTGGTCCGGGTTTTTGACAAATGGTTGCTCAAGCAGACAAATTTGCTGATAGATTTTCTCCAGCTTGCCTTCGACTATTTTCTGAACGATGTGGGCCGGCTTGTCCTTTACTTGGGCTGCAGCGATCTCGCGCTCCTTTTCTAGGACATCTTCATCCGCCTCCTCGCGTGAAACAAACTGCGGATTTGCCGCTGCGATATGCATTGCGATATCGCGCACGAGAGACTGGAAGTCATCTGTCTTGGCGACGAAGTCTGTTTCACAATTCACTTCCACCAATACTCCTACTTTACCGCCGAGGTGGATGTAGGATTGGATGAGACCGTCACTCGCTGCTCTACCGGATTTCTTTGCTGCGGAAGCAATTCCCTTTTTGCGCAGTATCGTGACAGCTTCGTCCACATTACCATTGGCTTCGTGCAAAGCTTTTTTGCAGTCTAGCAAGCCGGCACCTGTCTGTGCACGGAGTTCGCCAATCATTTTAGTTGTAATTTCAGCACTCATAGATTCAGGGTGTTAAGACTGAGGTTCGTCGTCAGAAGAGTAAAATTCAGGGACATCGGCAGCGGTGGCATCATCCTTTTTACTGCGTCGGATAGTGGGAACCTGCTCCTCGGTAATTGATTCCTGGGCGATTGGAGGGAGGTTTTTCGGAACGACGCCAGAAGTAGCTTCCTCGCGACGGGAGAGCCCATTATGTATGGCCTCCATGATGGTTTCCACGATCATGCGAATGCTCTTCATCGAGTCATCGTTACCGGGAATCGGATA
>CAYQCG010000086.1:0-7257 GCA_964415925.1 uncultured Puniceicoccaceae bacterium
CCCGCTCCGGGTGCGCCGTGGCGATCCGGCACCCCACCGGCGCGCCGTAGTCCACCCCTTCCTTCACTGCGTTCAGGATGATACCGCACAGCTTCGAGCGCCCGTTCGGAATTTCATGGCGGTAGTGGCAGACAGCCGCATGGAACTTCACCGCCTTTTCCACAAACAGCGAGAAACCCACCAGGCTCAGGGCGTCCGGGTTGGCCGGCAGGTAGACTTCGTCACACGCGTAGAGCGCACACTGTGTCATGTAGAACACATTCGGCGGACAGTCGAAAAGCATAAAGTCATAGCGGTCTTCCAGCGACTGCACCTTCTCCGCAAACACTTGGTAGAACGGCTTGTCGGGATCAGGTCTCAGCTCGTGTTCCAGGTCCATCAGGTTGAAGGTCGTCGGGATCAGGTCCAGCCCCGGTAACAGCGTTTCCCCGTCCGGCTCCGTCGCGATCACATCCTTCACGATCATTTCATCCAACTCCGGTCCTCCCGGCAGAAAGGCCGCAAACAGCGATCGGCGGCGGTCCGCGTTCAGCCCGTTCCAGCGGTTCAGGCGCATCAGCCAGATGCTCGCGTTCGCCTGCGCATCGCAATCCACAATCAACACCTTGTGTCCCCTGCACGCCAGGCTCGCGCCAAGGTTCACGATAATGGAGGTTTTGCCCACTCCACCCTTGTAATTAACGAAACATAGTTTGCGTGCCATAACGGTAGTTCAGTCTCTTGCCCGTAACCGGAAAGATTCACTATTATAGATCGTGTTCCCGCAGCACCAACTTGAGCCCTTTTTCCGCGTTTCAGCCCCCTATCTGAAGAATCCACGCTGCTTCTCGCTGATCGGCAGGCCCACCTTCTCCATCACCTGCAGCATGTCCTCCCACACCTGCCGCTTCTTCTCCGGTGTGGCGTAACGCAGCAGGTAAGACGGGTGATACGTCGGAATCAGCGCCGCCCCTTCAAAGTCCAGCCACTGGCCACGGATCTTTCCCATCCGCCGTTGCGGGTCCGGCCCCAGCAGACCGTTCACCGCCGTCATCCCCAGCGCCACGATTACCTTCGGTTCGACAATCGCCACCTGCGCCTTCAGGTAAGGCAGGCAATACGCCATCTCCTCCGCCGTCGGCGGCCGGTTGCCCACCTCCATGTTCTCCTTTTCCGGACGCCAGTTCAGAATGTTCCCGATGTAGACGTCCTCCCGCTGCAGTCCCATCGCCTGGATGATCTTCGTCAGCAACTGCCCAGCCTTCCCCACAAACGGCTCCCCCTCCGTCTCCTCTTCCGCGCCCGGCGCTTCCCCGCAAAAGAAAATCTCCGCATCGATATTCCCCACCCCGAACACCACATGCTTCCCTTCCGTGATCCGCGCGTGCTCCCTGCACACCGGACAGTTCAACACAAGGTCCCGCAACCAGTGCCAACGCGTGTGCTTCTCCCCATCCGGCAACTCCAGCTCCGGAGGCTCCGGTATCGGCGCAATTTGAAAGCCACACGCCTTCGACAAGACTGATGCCTCCGGTCTCGAGGTTGAAGACTGCAGGCTCCCGGCTTCCCCCTTCTCGGCTACATCCCGAATCCCCGCTTCTGGCTTTTGACCCCTGACCCCGCCTGCCTTCTCCTTCAACTCCCTCAGTGTACCATCCGACACATACACCCATTCCTCACCCTCGGCCCGGCGCCGCTTCAAATCCTCTATGATCGCATCCAGTTCTGCCCGCATCCCCCAAAATGCCCAACAACCACTGCCACCGTCAAGCCGTTGTCCCACGCCACCCCTCAATGCTGCATTCACACTGGCAATAGTAACGCTTGCGACAGCTTGTCCAGCACTGCCCGGCCCAATGGCCCGCGCCTGACCCACGCCAGCGCTTTGGCATCGACTCGTAAATCCATGCCAGTTTGGTAGCCTTCCTAGGCTATATGGCAGGAGGGTCGAAGTCCGTAACTTATATAAAGTAGCGACGATGATGAGACGTGGTGGTCACGGTGGACTTGGACGAAATCATGGAACGGCTGGAACGGGAACCCGGCTCCTGCGACATTCAATGCCTCAAGAAGCGGTTTCTGACTGAGGTGCAGGTGAGGGCGCTTAAGGCGTTTGCTGAACGTATTTCTAGGAGATTAGCTCTTAAAAGACATTTTAAGAATGAATTATGTAAGGTTAGCCTGTAGGTTCATTTTTGCCCAAGAGTATTTAGGCTGGCTATCAGGATGGAAAGTATAATCACAGAAACGATATCTACCCCTATTTGAGTGTTAGAACCTATTGTAATCCATATCTCTAAAACCAAGCCCGAAGAGAGATCGAAACTGTAATTTTCAGATTCTAATGCAAAAATCTTAAGAAACTGAAATACCGCTGACAGAATTATTGAGAGACGCTTTTTCTTATACGCATTGATGCCTAAAACGATCTCGATAATTGAGAGAACACTTACGAGTAAAGCGATATATAAATAGCCTGTGAGCAAGCCGCTATTAATAACAATAAATAAACCGACCGATCCAGTGACTATCTGTAGTATTCCAGCTAATTTGTCCAAGGATTGAAAACTTGAATGTTAAGGCCAGTAAAGTCCTTCTCATTTCGCGTGAGGAGGGTCAGGTGATTTACATTTGCGGTCGCAGCCAGGAGCGCATCCATAATGTGTAGCGTGCGGCCGGCCTTTTCTGCATTGGCTCTCATGAATGCGCTGGCTCGCGCCTCGGCCTGCCCTACCGCGATGATGTTCTCACTGAATTGCGCAATAAGTTCTTCCACCGATCGCTGCAAATATTGGCGGCGTGGGTTGTCAGTCGGTAGCCGCTCGATACCGAAGGTCAGTTCATGGACAGTCATCACCGAGAGGTAGGCTAGATCCAGATTTTCCATAAAACGCACCACTCCGGTGTCGGGCTTGGGGCGCACAAGCTCAGATAAGATGTTCGTATCAATCAAATACATGACTGGGTCCCATCCTCAAAGGGAACTGGACGCGGGGGGTCGGCGCGAGAGGGTAGTTCCAGTTCGCCCACCCCCTGTAGGGTTTGCACGAGCCACTGGCCTAACTTCGGCTTGTCGCCATTCAATCGCAGCCAGTCTTCTTCGGCCACGACGATACAAGGCTCTCGTGTTCCAATCCGTTGAGGCCCCTGTTCACGGGCACGGCGTAAGACCTCGGACAGCCGTGCTTTGGCATCGGCTACGGCCCATGCCTCCGTCGATTGGTTAGAGGTGTCAATATTTCGATCTTTCATTGGTCTAGTGTAGACTAGTTTTTATGGTCGTGTCAAGTCGAGGATCTGCGTCCTGAAACAACTTCAGGCAGACGATGGTCACGGTGGACTTGGACGAAATCATGGAACGGATATTCGGCACCTGCGAGCCATGCTCAACCATGCCAAACCGGAAACCACCTCCCACTACACCCAGGTCTCCATTCGTAAGCTAAAGGCTGTGCAAGAGTTAACCCATCCAGCCCAGATAGTGCAAGTTTGTTGTTTCGATATTACTACAACCCTGACCCCAACTCCCGCAGCCTGGAATTTAACGGGGTGAATCTGGCGGAGTAGGCCAAGATTTCTGCAGCAGAAAAGTTAAATGCAGTATTACTTACAGGCGATAAGGCATTGCGAAGTTTTGCAGAAGAAAGGCACTGCCCAGTGAAAGGTACGCTTTGGATAATTGATCTACTCGTATGGAATGAAACCATTGATTTCCCTCAAGCCCTAAAATCCTTGAAGGATATTATTGCAAAAGGCGCTCGATTACCTCACGCAGAATGTAGAAAAAGAGAAGAAGCATGGCACGTCGTAAACGTATACGACCTACGGGGTTTTAATCAAAGATCGCACTTGCTCAATTGACTATTTTGTTTCTGAAGGAGTCGTCTTTTAGGCATGCTTTCATCTCTGGAAGCTGTATCTAATGAATTTGCTGCCCCAACATGTGGCCGCTCTTCTGAACAATCATATTATAACGGTTACGAGTGCATCTGGGCATTTTTTCTCGGTAGAAGCGGAAATCGTTAGGAACAATGAGCCGCTAGCCTATTCCCACAGCGAGGATGCGGTCTTTTTCATTACGATTGCACATCAGATGCAACCCTTGGCCCCTGGGGGGAGTGATTCCGCTATTATTGTAACGGGTAATACAACTACATAAGTCTACGAACAGCTTATTCGGCCGCTGTGTTGTCGAGACAAGACACCTCAGCCAATCTTCACTCGGGTTCTTTCAAGCCTAATCCCTTCATTACCAACACGAGTTAATAATAATCTCAATTTCTCAAAAAACCGCTTGCATTCACACAAAATAAGTATACAAACGTTTATATCATCAAATTCCTCTAACCGCTGCCTCTGAGCCCCCGGAACTCAATCGCACCTCAACCAACAGAAAGTCCCACACCATGACCTAGCACCACAATCCCCTTTTACCCTAACTCCTAACCCGAAACTCCCAACCCCCGTTCTTTGACAGTCAAATATGGGCATCACTGCCCAGCCCAGCCTCCAGTCGCGCCTCCAGGATCTCCACCATCCCCGGATGCTCGCCGACCAGCGGCGTCATGTGCGTTCTCAGCCCCGGATTGCGCTTCTCCGCTTCCCCGCAGATCTGCGCAATGTCGCCCTCCGGTCCGCCATGGCGACCCGGTGACAGGAACAGCATCGAAATGATGACATCACCCCTGTTGTAGCCCGCTGTATCCAGTTGGCGCTCCAGCAGCGGTTCGTTGAAAGCGTACTGTTCACCCTCCCGCCGTTCCATCGACGCCGGCACGACCGACTTTGCTTCACCGCCCAGCTCCCTCGCCACCTCGCTCGCCAAAGCATTGCGTACCGTGGTCACCGCCTCCACCGGCGAACCGTGGTCCACCAGCACCACCGGCGCCCCCCTCAATTGCCGCTTCCGGATCGTTTCCCGCACCTGCTCCGCCAGGATCCGTACCAGCGGCCTGTCCGAAGCCTCCTCGCCGCTATAGAGAAACGGCGCGATACGCAGACGGAAGTCCGGATGGTTCTTTCGCTGCTGCAACGCCCGTACTTGGAGGAAATCCGTAATCGCGCGCGTCGGCCCGAAAAACAGCGGAACGACCAGAAAATCCCGCTCCCCTGCTATAAGGTCGGCCTCAAAACGTGGTTCGAAGATCTCCGCCGGTTTGTTGTCCAGTTCGGCAAAGTCCGCCTTGTTGCTGTGCAACAGCGACACCGGCAAAACCTCCAGCCCGCTGCGCTCGCTCAACCCGGTCGCCAGCCGCCGCAGGTTCAGGGTCGCCGCCGGTCGCAGTGAACCGTTGTCAATCAGGTAGCAACGTGGCATTCTGTTGCTCTGTATACCAGCTGAGCACATCCGATAATCTCGCCACTTCCCCGATAATCACAACCGCAGGAGACTCGATCTCCTCCGCCTTAACCTCTGCGACTAGTTCACCCAATGTCGTCCGTACCTGCTTGTGCTCCTCGGTCGTTGCCCATTGCACCGCCAGCACCGGCGTTTCCGCATCCATCCCGCCTGCCTGCAGCTCCTCCACGATCCAGTCCAGTTTCCGCATCGCCATATACAGGCACAACGTTGCACCGCTCCGCGCATGCGCCCGCCAGTCAATCAGGGTCCCCCCCTTGGCCGGATCCTCATGACCGGAAAGAAAGGTGACCGCCGCGCTGATCCCCCGGTGCGTCAACGGTGCTCCACCGTAGGCAGAAGCTGCCAGCCCCGCCGACACGGCCGGAACCACCGAAAACGGAATCCCCTCATTCTTCAGCGCCAGCGCCTCTTCGCCGCCACGACCAAAAATAAATGGATCGCCCCCCTTCAAACGGACCACTTCCTTCCCCGCCTTCGCCAGCGTCAGCAGGATTTCGGTAATCTCAGCCTGCGCCATGCACTTCTCTCCCGGACGCTTCCCCACGTAAATCTTCTCACACCCCCTTGGTCCCCAATCCACAATCTCCGGATTCACCAAAGCATCATAGACCAGCGCGTCACAGTTGTGGATCAGGCGCAATGCCTTGATCGTCACCAGTTCAGGATCACCCGGTCCCGCCCCCACAAGGTGCACCGTGCCCGTTTTCGTATTCTTTTACAATGATAAACATGATAAATTCTATTGCCCTATTCGTCTTAACTGTAGAATATAACATTATATAGTTTAGATAAATATGCAAGTTCCCTCTACCCAGACTTTGCACCCATTCAAGGCTGTCGACGATATGCAAATCCTCGAAAGGCAAATGCAAGCACTTCCTGTGCCAGGGCGCATTCAGCTCGCAGTCAATACTTTCGGAGACAAACTCGTCCTCAGCACCAGCTTTGGCGTGCAGTCCGCCGTCATGCTCCACCAGGCAACCCGTATCAAACCCGATATCCCGGTCATATTTGTCGACACCGGTTACCTCTTCCCGGAAACCTACCGGTTCGCCGAGGAACTGAAGCAACGCCTCGATATCAACCTCAAGGTCTACACCCCGCAAATCTCTGCCGCCCGGCAGGAAGCCCTCTACGGCAAACTCTGGGAACAGGGCGAGGAAGGACTGGTGCAATATGGCCAGATCAACAAGGTCGAACCCATGAACCGCGCCCTCAAGGAGCTCCGCGCCACCGCCTGGATGAGCGGCCTCCGACGCACCCAGGCCAGCAGTCGTAAGGACCTGCACTTCGTCTCCACCCAGTCAAAAACCGTCAAGGTCCACCCCATCCTCGACTGGTCCGACAAGGATATCTATTACTACCTGCAGGAACATGACCTCCCCTACCACCCCCTCTGGGAAAAAGGCTATGCCTCCGTCGGCGACTGGCACAGTTCCAAACCGCTCTCCGAAGGCCTCACCGAAGAAGAAACACGCTTCAACGGCATCAAGCGCGAATGCGGCCTCCACGAGGCATCCGGCAACGTCGATTACCAGATCTGATCACTTCGCCGGTTTGTGGCCGCCGGTCCTGGAGCAAAGCCATTCCAGCTTGGTCGGCCGATCCGGGGAGCCGCCTTTCCGCCAGATTCGCTTCCCTTCATCATCCTTGCCCGGCTTACCGTCGCCGGTATATTTGCCTTCCTTCAGTTGCGGCACGGTCAGCGAAGTCTCCTGTGCCCCCCTGTTTTCCCAGTAGCCAATCCACCAGGTCGTCCGCTTGTCCGGATTGCCCCACGAGGCCATCCCGCTCTTGGGCTCAGGCATGATGTAGACCCACCCCGCCTCAACCAGCACCTGCGCCTGCCTGATGGTCTCGCGCTCCGCCTCAATCCCGCCTCGCAGCCCATCAGGTATATCCTCTGCCGCCAGCGT
>CAYQCG010000087.1:0-7253 GCA_964415925.1 uncultured Puniceicoccaceae bacterium
TGCCTATACCATGCAATAGACCTATGAGGTATGCCTGACCTGGTTCTTCCCGAACGTCATAGGCAAGAAATTCCATGAAAATAGCCGTTGCCAGCGACCTTTGCCAAACATCATCCGGTGTCATGCTGTAGCAATCCAGTTGTTTTTCCGCAAGTGTCATCTGGCTGACCAAAGCCACCAGCTTCAATACTTCGGAAAAACCGATACGCTGCACCGCCTCATCAAGACTGGTTGCCGGTTCCGGACAACCGAAGTAAGCGCAATTGCTCAGACGTACGATAGCTGAAGCCAGCGCCGGATCAATTTCTATCAGTTCTGTGATCTGCGAAAGATCGGTGTATTCCTCGCGAAGCAGTTTGCAGATCCTAACCAAAACTGTGAAGTTCGGAGGTATGACCTCAAATCCCTTTAATATGGTGCCCATGTCATACATCGTAAGCTTAAATATACTACGGTCAATTGACGTCAGGTAGATCGTCTAAAATTTAGCCTTATTTAACAAAAAGCGTAAATTAGAGGTCAAATCCTAATCCTAACGTTGTTAGTATTAAGTGTAAATTGCAGGCTTCAGTAAGCAAGAATAATCGCTACTTGCCTAGACATCAGTTGGATAGGACTTCTGTAGAATTACTGCGGGATACGTAATCTGAGTCATGCTCCCTAAGGTGTATACGGGCTAAATCCACCAACTCCTGGTAAGTGCTGACACTATCCAAAAGGCTACGTAATTTCCGACCGTTAGGCATACGTGCGGTGAATGCTTTGAGGCGTGGCCTCATCCACTTGAGGTCGTTCCATCTGGAGGCCGGCCTTTTCATCAACTCATCACAATATCTCAAAAGGACTGTCCAGCGTTCCCCCAGTGACGGCGGTTCGTGGGACTCACCAAATTCAATCCTGTACTTTAGCTCCCTGAATATCCAGGGATAACCCAAAGCAGCCCGACCAATCATAACACCAGCTACCCGGGTGTCAGACCTTGCCTGTTCAATTTTACCAACGGAATTAACATCACCATTTCCGATAACCGGGATAGATACGGATTTCGCCACTTCAGCAATTACCTGCCAGTTTGCTTCCCCGCGGTAGCCTTGCTTTCTTGTCCTTCCGTGTACTGTCAAGGCGCGCGCTCCAGAGTCCTCAATAACACGGGCTGCCTCACAGGCAACTATACTCTCATCATCCCAACCTATGCGAATCTTGGCAGTAACAGGAAAATCCGGAACAGCCTCAACAGCCTTGGCCACCACTCGTTCGAGCTGACTCAAATCCCTCAGGATAGCAGATCCTGCACACTGGTCCGTAACTTTGGGGGCAGGACAGCCAAAATTCAGGTCGATGAAATCCGGTTTCATTGATTCCCTGATGAGCCGGGCGGCATCGGCAATTTTCTCCGGCGATGCGCCGAATAACTGCACCCCCATCGGCCGCTGTCCAGGAGAAAAATCCACTGTTTCCCAAAGTCTCTCTCTCGCTTTATCACGCAATAGGGCATCAGCCATGACAAATTCGGTCACCATGACATCGGCACCGTATTCTTTGCAGATTTCACGGAAGACGGTATCCGTAAATCCTGCCATCGGTGCCAGATAAAGGGGGAATCTCCCTTCTGCCAGCCATTCAAGCATCACTCCATTATCCCGGTGCCTGTGAATTTCGCAAGAGTACAGCCATTCAGCTCTGCGGGGAATATTCTCAGGAAAACCATTGCCCTGTAAGAAACGCTTTGCCATAAAAACAACTTTAATGACCAGCGAGATCGAGAGCAGCCGTCTACAGGAGGCATTTTCCCGTCTGGTAGCCACTATTGCAGAAAATCACCAGTCTACACCCCAGCTCGGTATTGCCGCGATTGCGGAAGGCGGAATCGTCTTTGGCCAGAGACTGGCAAAAGAGTTAAGCCGGATACTGAACCGCGAAATTCCATGTGGCGTGATCAATGCGGCTTTTCATCGTGACGATATAGGGGCAAAACCGATCCCTAAAGCGTTTCACCGGACGGACCTGCCATTTCCGGTTGATGATGCATGTGTATTGCTGGCCGATGACGTCATTGGCTCAGGCCGAACAGCCCGAGCCGCATTGAGTGAGCTTTTTGACCAGGGCAGGCCGGAAAAAGTCGAACTCATTATACTCTGTGACCGGGGCGGCCGTGCTTTACCCCTGCAACCGGATTATTGCGGACTTGTTCTGGAAGCCACCGCAGACCAGACAATAAAAGTCGAGTTATCAGACAGGAATAACTCTGAAGACCGAATTCTAATTACAAGCAACCATGACTGAACCCGAACATTGGACGCGTAAGGACCTGGTTGGTCTCGATGATTTGAGTGCGGACGAAATAAACCTTATCCATAATCTCGCAGAATCCTTCCGGCAAACCCTTCAACGGCCCAACAAGAAATTGCCTTCGTTACGCGGGAAAACGATCGTCCAATTGTTTCTGGAACCCTCAACCCGCACCCGGGTTGCCTTTGAGATCGCCGCCAAACGGTTGAGCGCTGATATCACTACAATCACCCAGGAAGCCAGTAGCATCGTCAAAGGGGAAACCTTGCGGGATACCGCACAAAATATTCAGGCACTGAATGCTGACATGATTATCATACGCCACCGAGCGGCCGGCTCTGCCGCTTATCTGGCTAAATTGCTCAGAATACCCATCATTAATGCGGGCGACGGCTCCCATGAGCATCCTACGCAGGCACTTTTGGACACTTTTACTTTGAGGGATCGACTGGGCCATGATCTCAGCGGGAAGAAAGTCACCATCCTCGGAGACATTCTGTTCAGCCGTGTGGCACGGTCGAATATATGGGCTTTAACCAAGCTCGGTGCCCAGGTTACCCTGGCCGGCCCATCCACGCTTGTCCCGGAAGGTTTCCGGGAGATGGGAGTCGAGGTCCTCCATGACCTGAAAAGCGCCCTGAAAGACGCAGATGCGGTAATGCTTTTACGGATACAACATGAACGGCAAACCACCAGCCACTTCCCATCCCTGCGCGAATACACTGCGCTCTTCGGCCTCGATGCCCTCCGGTATTCATGGCTGAAGCCGGGCGCTGTGATCATGCATCCGGGCCCTGTGAACCGGGGCGTTGAAATAGATTCCAAGCTGGCCGACTCCAGCCAGTCTGTCATTCTGAATCAGGTTACCAACGGAATAGCCTGCCGCATGGCCGTACTTTTCCTGACAGCGAATGCGGCCAGTTTGCAGCAGCGATCAGAAATCATACCACAATGAGCCTTTGGATTAAGAACGGAAGAATCATCGATCCTGCGTCCGACCGTGATGAAGTGGGCGATGTGTTTGTGAAAGACGGCAGGATAGCAGAAACTCTCACTGCCGAGGACATAGCAGAATCGGAGGTGATAGATGCCAAGGGCTTGATCGTGTGCCCCGGCCTGGTCGATATACATGTCCATTTAAGAGAACCCGGACAGAAACATAAGGAAACCATCGCCAGCGGGAGCCGGGCTGCCGCTGCAGGCGGGTTTACTACGATTGTCTGCATGCCCAATACCTCGCCTCCAGTCGATAACGCTGCAACTGTACGTTTAATCCAGGACTCAGTGGAGCGGACAGCGGTCGTGAATGTCTTTCCCACAGGGTGCATTACACTCGGTATGGAAGGCGAAAAACTGGCTCCTATCGGCTCACTGCATCGGGCCGGGATTGTTGCCATCACCGACGACGGCAAGTGTGTTCAGAGCAATGAACTGATGCGGAGAGCAGTCGAATATGCCTGCATGTTTGGCCTGCCGGTCCTGGATCACTGCCAGGATTACAGCATGACCCGAAACTCGGTCATTAACGAGGGGAATATGTCACTTCGCCTGGGCCTCAATGGCTGGCCCAATGCCGCCGAAGATATCATCGTCGCACGTAATATTATACTGTCGCGTTACACAGATGCCCAAATCCATATGCAGCATATCACCAGTGCTTTCTCCGTAGAAATACTGCGACGCAATAAAGCCCTGGGTGTCAAGGTCACAGCGGAGGCCACTCCGCACCATATCTTTTTTACGGACGCGGACCTTAAAGACTACAATCCAAACTTTAAGATGAATCCTCCTTTAAGGACTGAGGCAGACCGGGAAGCACTTATTGAGGGTCTGCTGGAGGGGACACTGGATTGTCTTGCCACCGATCACGCCCCACACAGCGATTATGAGAAAGACCGGGAAATTGATTACGCTCCCTTTGGCATCATCGGCCTGGAAACTGCGCTCTCCGCCAGCCTCGTAGCGCTCTATCACAGTAAGCGATGCGAATTGTCCACCGTTATCGACCTCTGGACTCGCCGGGCCGCAAGAATTCTTGGCTTGCCCAAAGGCACACTTGCACCCGGGGCGGATGCAGACATTACGCTCTTTGATCCGGATGAACACTGGACGGTGCATGAGCCATTCCAGAGTCGCTCGACAAATACGCCGTGGCTCGGGCACGAATTGCGTGGGATTGTAAAGAGAACTATAGTTGCCGGAAAAACCGTCTGGGACGGTAACCAGATTCACGCACCGTGTAGCTGAGGATTATGCCAGAAGAATTCATACCGCCGGAACTTGAACTGGGGCTGGCGTTAACCATTTACCTGATCATTAGCATTACAGGTGCCCTGTTTTGCGCTTACAAGCTGGTTGTCCAGATATACCGCCGGAAAAAGCCGAAACTCCATTTCAAGGTGCCCTCCTGGGTTTTGAGTTGGTCCGATATGGTCCTGATGGCGTGGGTTGTTATCGTCCTGACGCTCATCGTCCAGGGTCTCCTTTTACAACTGGCACCTAACGCTATTGAAAGTGACAGCCTGTTGCCGGTCATCCTTTCGACCCTACTACTTCAGGCAGGATTGGCGGCAACTTATTTTTACTTCAGGCATACCCGCCCTGATATTCATGCGAGCGCAACTCATCGGTTAGATTTCTCAAGAGATATTACAGGTGGCCTGTTCTACTTTCTCGCGTTGCTGCCCTTGATCTGGCTGGTTTCAGCACTTTGGCAAGCACTACTTTCTTTCGTAAGCAAAACGCTTATACCCATTGAGACTTCGCCACAGGAAGCAGTCCAGTTGTTCTTTCAGGACAACAGCACCATAGAAGTAGTTTTATTGGGAATTACCGCTACCGTCATCGCACCGATCGTTGAGGAGCTCTTTTTTCGAGGCGGCCTCTATCGATTCCTGAAAAGTCGATTTACGACAGCTAAGGCTATAATACTATCCGGGCTGGTATTTGCCTTGTTGCATTCCAGCCTTTCCAGTTTCCTGCCACTTTGGCTGTTCGGATGCCTTCTTTGTCTTGTCTATGAGGAAACCGGTAAATTGAGCGTTGCAATCTTCATGCATGCATTTTTCAACCTCAATACCATACTGGTCATTACCTTAATGCCTAATTAGCAATGAACCCATTCACCGAGAGAAGGGAGGATCAGGTGGCATGCTTCGGCGAAAAAGTATTGCTCAGTCATATTCGCGAATGGTTGGGTGAAGCTTCACCTGCTCCGCCATTTGGAATGGGCGATGATGCGGCTGTCTTGCCTGAACCCGGCAACCTGCTCTGCAACGACAGCCTTGTATTTAAACAGCACTTTGACAGGAAGACTTCGCCCGATAAGGCAGGAGCGAAGTTATTGAAAAGAAATCTCAGCGATATTGCCGCAATGGGCGGAAGGCCCTTGCATGCAGTCGTAGCGCTTTTTATGCCTCCGAATCTATCCCTCCAATGGCTTGAAAGATTTACTAAAGGCCTGGCCGCAAGCGCACTGGAATATGAAACCTTGCTTGTCGGCGGCGATGTGACCGAGACCAGTGATTTCCTCGGTGCGACCTTGTCTCTCACTGGATATTCAAGCCGCCCACTGACCCGTCATGGATCAAGTGTAAACGATACCTTGTGGGTAACCGGCGAACTGGGTGGCAGCATCACTGGAAAGCATCTGACCTTTCAGCCGAGGCTGGTGGAAGGTCTCTTCCTTTCGAATTTCAATCGAGTCCACGCATGTATCGACCTTTCGGATGGTCTGGCGAAAGATTTGCCGGAACTGGTACCCGGATCCTGTAGTGTTATAGTGGATACTTCGAAAGTCCCGCTGAGCCGCCAGGCCCAAAACGAATCCCGGACTTCCGGCCAGACACCTTTGCAACACGCCCTCAATGACGGTGAAGATTATGAACTGCTCTTTACCCTGGATAACACGGTAACGGAAGAAGAATTCCTGCACGACTGGCAAACCGCTCTTCCTGAAACACCCATAGCGTGTATTGGCAGAATAACGGAAGCGAAGGATAATAGACAGTTTATTGATGCCACAACCGGTGAAGAACTGCTACAAGGGAGAGGAGGCTATGAGCATTTTAGTTGAGCTTGGTAAAGGTTGCCTTACCCGCTCGGCTGAAGAAACCAGGTTACTGGCCCGCAAACTGGCCGAAGTCATTCCGGCTAATACAACACTTGCCATCTACGGCAATATGGGAGCTGGAAAAACCACGTTTGTGCAAGGTATGGCGGATTACTGGAAAATTGAAGGCCCAGTCACAAGCCCGACATTCGCTATTTATAATATTTACAAAGGCATGCGCCAGTTGATCCATCTTGATGCTTATAGACTGGAAAAAGTGTCGGATATCAGAGAGCTTATGCTCGAAGAATTCCTTAAACCGCCATACTGCCTGGCAATCGAATGGCCTGAAAGGACTCCCCTGCTGTTAACACCTGAGACCTGGCGGCTTAGAATTATTCAGGAAAACGAAACCAGAAAAATCTGCCTGGAAAGCTAATGGGCCGCACTTTCAGCTTTCAAGACTTCGACATTCTCTTCTGAGTTCCTGACTTCAGGCTCCCTCGTCTCCCCGTCCAGAGCATCATTTTCTTCGATAACTGAAGGCGTATCCTCTACGGTTTCTTCCTGCGTGTTCTCAACAGGTTTCTCAACCTCGGTGCTCGTTTCAGGTTCGACAACTTCATCCTTCGTTTCTGGTGCGTCTATTGCCTTACCGGCAGTTTCATCCAGACTGGAGGATTCAGCATCGCTGGATTCTTCAGGCTGGCTACTCACTGCCTGCTCGCCGGAAGCATCTTCTTCCTTTTTCGTAGTGGCTGCTTCCTTGTCATCAGCTATCTTTGCTTCCTTTTCCTCTTTTTTGAAAGGTGGCTTGCTGTGTGATTCTTCTCGTGGAGGATGAGCGTTCAATCGGCCATCGCTGTATTCGACCACGTAACCTTCTGTAACAAGCCAGCGTAAATCCAACCGG
>CAYQCG010000088.1:0-7221 GCA_964415925.1 uncultured Puniceicoccaceae bacterium
GTCCTTGATCCTCTACTTTTTTGATTTTTGTATAATCTTGTGCTGCTTTTGCAACAGCAGGGAAAAATATCGGATGCGAGACTGGCCTTACGACGTGCGCTTTCGATGGAACCGACCAATCAGGACTTCAATCGGCTGCTGGAGATCTTGAGCCAGGGCTAGCGAATGAAAGCGAAAATAAATGAAACTGTGTCTCATTTTCCTCTTGACCTGAGACTGGGTCTCATTCACTTCTTTAAGTCATGAGGTTAGCAAAACGATCATTTGGCATTAACATAATTTCAGGAGCTACATTGCTTCTACTAACGATACCGGGTATTTCGGCGCAGGAAGCTCTGGAAGACGAAATGGTATGGATGCAGCCGCACCGGATCACCGCATCTGAGGAACGCCAATTACTGTTACCGGGTGCCAGCTACTATCTTGGCGAGGAAAAGCTGAACAAGTTTCGAGTAGACGACATCAACCGTGCGCTGCGGGATGTGCCAGGGGTCTACATCCGTGAAGAAGATGGATATGGCTTATTTCCGAATATCAGCCTGCGTGGTGTGGACACGACCCGAAATTCAAAGTTAACCATTATGGAGGACGGCATACCGACCGCGCCAGCACCTTATTCGGCTCCAGCAGCATACTACACACCGACGGTTGGCCGGATGGAGGCTATTGAGGTTGTAAAAGGATCAAGCCAGTTACGCCATGGGCCACATACAACCGGTGGAGCGATCAACTATGTTTCTGCAAGAATTCCCGATGACCGGAGTGGGCACTTCGAGTTACAAGGCGGCGAGTATGGTGATATACGCGCGAGAGGCCGCTGGGGAGAAACATTTGAAACGGACGCAGGGCAGGTGGGTGTACTGATGGAAAGCTATTTTCATCGTAATAACGGATATAAGTCAATTGATGCAGCGGGTGACTATCCCGGCAGCGATGATACGGGTTTCAACCGCACGGATTATACATTGAAGCTGGGGTGGTCTCCTAACGGCTTGCAGGGTCACAGTTTTGAGGCCAAAGTCGGGTATACCGACCTGCACACCGACTTCGGTTATCTGGGTCTGGCAGAAGAGGATTTCGAAGAAGATCCTTTCAGGTTATACGCGGCGGCGAGGGAAGACCAGATGGATACATACCATACCCGGACCTATTTGCGCCATTTCTGGGATATTAGCCCGCGTATTCGCATGGTGAATACATTTTACTATAATAATTTCCACCGCAACTGGTTCAAGCTTCATGATATCCGTGATATTGACGCTGACGGCAACGGGGTAGTCGAGGGGGATGAGCCTGGGGGCTCCCGAGTAGGCGAGGGATTGTCGGAAGCCCTGGCGGGCAGCCAGAACGGAGCCGCGCTTGAAGTCTTGAAAGGCGAAAGGGCCGGCCGTCTACGAGTGCGTGCAAATAACCGGGATTACGAACTGTGGGGTCTCCAGAGCAAACTGCTGGCAGAGATGGATACCGGTCCGGTCAACCATGCACTGGAAGTTAGCCTGCGATGGCATTACGATGAAATCCGGCGTTTTCAGTGGAATGAAACTTTTGACCAGGACAGTAACGGAAACTTCGTTAGCAGTGTGGTTTCTGAAGGTGGTTCGGATGGTAACCGTTTGCAGCAAACACGGGCTCTGGCGTTATATGTTAGTGATACCATGCGGATCGGAAACTGGACGATCGAGCCGGGTGTGCGTTGGGAAAATCTGGATCTGGAGTCAACCGACTTTACCAGTGATTCGACGAACACGATCACCTCTCAGGGGGAAGGAGACTTAAACGTTTTCGCACCTGGAATTGGTGTATCCTGGCAACAGGAGGAGTTTGTGCTTTTTGGAGGGATTTACCGTGGTTTTTCTGTTCCGAATCCACGTGCCAACGTGAGGAATGGCATTGAAGAAGAAACTTCCACGGCAATCGAATTCGGTGCACGTTATCAGCCGAATAATTCCTTCTACACTGAAGCGGTCTATTTTCACACAGACTTTAATGACCTGCTGGTCGTCAACAACATTGGAGGCGGTGGCAGCACAACCACCCAGAATGTTGGAGAGGCTTCGACCCAAGGCGTGGAATTACTGGCACGTTACGACTTGGGAGTGGCCGAAAATCAAGGATTCAATCTACCCATTACGGCTACGATGACATTTACGGATGCGACTTTGGATGGAAATGCCACAACCGCCGATCCGGAATCTATCTTCTCCGGCGGGCAGGATGGTAACCGCATCCCCTACATTCCGCGCTGGCAATTCAGTCTGGGTGCAGGTTTCGAGATGGACCGCTGGGCAATCAACATTTCAGGTACTTATGCAGGATCCAGTTTCTCCAATGCTGCTGAAGTGTCCAATGAGTTGAACCCGGTATCTGGAAGTCCGGACTCCCGTTTTGGTGAGATCGATAGTCGGTTCATACTCGACTTGAGCGCCAGCTACCGATTCTACGACACAGCAAGACTTTTTCTGATTATCAGCAATCTAACAAACAGCGAATACCTAGCATCGCGTCATCCGGAAGGCCTGCGACCTGGTGCTCCTCGGGTTGCTGCAGGTGGTGTGCGTTGGGATTTCTAGGATTGGTTCCCAGAGAGTGACTCCAGAGCTTTTACCACTTCTTCGGGCTCGGCACGTTTGCGATAATCCGCAGTGACAAATGCATATTCGATACTACGGTCTGTATCGATAACGTATGCGGCAGCCAGAGGTAATTCATACGTATTGCGTTCACCGACTTTGTTGACCAAGGGAATTTCGAAATTTTCGTATATGTCCAGGAGATCGTCATCCAATTCATAAACGATATTAAAATCGCGGGCGACCGAGTTGTCGTTATCCGATAGCAGCTGGTAATCCAGATTATGCTTTTCTACGGTAGTAAGGGAGTCATCGGGTGACTCCGGTGAAACAGCCACAAGGGTCGCGCCTCTGGACTGGAATTCCTGAAGGTAGTCCAGATAGGTTGACAACTGCATGTAGCAGTAAGGACACCAGCCTCCTCGGTAGAATATCAAGACGACAGGACCCTTTACCAGGAGCCCATCAAGACTAACGTATTGACCAACCGCGTTGGGAAGACGGAAATTCGGGGCTCTGTCACCCTCATTAAGGGCACGATTAATGATACCGTTTGCGCGAAGATTGGAAATATTATCTTCAATAACCATCATAGTCCGCGCATCTAGTGCATTCCTTTGTTCCTTTTGGAATTGAGATATACGCTCTTGGAGTGAAGTAACTTGCCCTGATAGGGACAGGCTAAAGGCCAAAAGCGAGAAAAGAGGGATTAAATAGGTCATGTTCATCAGATATGTATAATAAATTAATGTGTTAATACAATTGAGCTAGTTCATTAATGATCTCGGAAGGCTCGGCACGCTTCGTGTAATCAACATCAAGATAGGCGTAGCGGATGGTTCGATCGGTATCGATTACATATGTGGCGGCAAGTGGCAGCTCACTCATGCTTCCATTTCGTCTTTCAAATTGAAATGCGATGTTAAATTGTTTTGCGAGACCATTTTCCGGATCGGACAGGACTTCAAATGAAAGGCCCTGTTTTTCCTTCGTCGTCAGTGACTTGTCGGGTGATTCCGGTGAGATAGCGATGAGTTGTGCGCCCTCTGCTTTTATTTTATCCAGATGCTCCTCGTAGGCAGCCAGGGTAATGTTGCAATACGGACACCAACCACCCCTGTAGAATACGACTATAGCCGGTCCTTTTTCGAGTTGTTTGTCCAGTTCGATCCAATCGCCGGTGGCGTTCTGCAAGGTAAAGTTGGGCGCCTTGTCACCTACATTGAGTGCCCGATTCAGGATGCCGGAAGATTCCAATGAATTAAACAGGTTCCGGGACCACTCTTTTGCTTCTTCACTTCTGCGTGACATAGAAGCATCTCTTCGGGTGTCCAGTTTGTCTTGGAGGGATTCCCGGGCATAAGTTGTAAAAGCTAAGGTTAATATAAAGACTATCGCAATGAATGAAGAGTTCATAAGGTTGATTTGTTTGGTAAGATTGAGTCGTTGAGTAACGACTTTATTCCATTTTATGAATCAACAGTAATTCCGGAGGCTCATTTTTAGCCTGCGGTACTGTAATACGGCGAAGGCTATAATCTCCTCTGAGCAGCTGCTTGCACCAGTCAAGAACTGCTTTTGTTTCAAGGGCTCCTTCTTGATGACCCTTGTAACAGAGTATACTGACCAATCCGTCTTCTGCCAGGTAATCCAGCGACTGATTTAGAGCAGCCAAAGTTGAGTCTGTGCGGGTGGTAATTGATTTATCTCCGCCGGGAAGATAACCAAGATTGAAGCATACCAGCTTCACGTGGTGTCGATGCTTTTCAGGGATGTAATCTGACAACCTGGCATGGTCTCCATTGATGAGATTTACTTGTGTCAAAAGACCCTCTCGATAAAGCCGGTAACGGGTCGCTTCGATGGCCTCAATCTGGATATCGAACCCATATACCTGTCCATCCTTACCGGTCAAGTGTGCCAGCTTGCAGGTATCATAACCGTTACCCACAGTAGCATCGATGCAAATATCACCAAACTGCACGTTGTCACTGAACCGGTCGTGAGCATAAATCGTCAGTTGCTGATCTGCCTCAAGGCATTCGAATACTTCAGAGGAATCAAGCGACACGTGGATGAGGCGTTATTCTTCTTTCGGGTCTTCCCCCGGAGGCAGGTATTCCCAGCGGTTATTCCTTGCGTTCCAGTATTTACCGACAACGTCACCCTCAAGATACATCCAGCGTCCGGTAGCAAGATTAAAGACCCGTGAATCATCCCTGTTCATTTCGAGAATTTCCTGTTCGCGGGCTTCGCGATTTTTTTCAGCGATACGGTCGGCATATTCACCAGGCCTTGCGTCGCCGCGGATGACCTGAACAGTGGGCGATTCATCAATACCGCGCTCGATGGCTTCCTTATTACTACGACATCCTGTAATGATCAATGCCGTGAGGGAGCAGAAGATTAAGCACGTGGGTAAGGGTTTCCTCATATATAATAAATGAATCAGTATATGGGCCAAGGCAACACTCTATCGCATTTGCAAGATTTAGGCCAGTGACTCAGGATCGAGCATGAATGTACCAACCTTTGTGACGGGCCCGGTCATGGTAGCGTCAAAATTCTCTGTAAACGTCAGGGAAATTCGGCCACCTGGCATATGGACGGTCACTTCATGGCCGATGAGTCCCAGTTTTCTGGCGACTCCGGCTGCTGCACAACTGGAGGTTCCTGAGGCGAGGGTGTAGCCTGCACCCCGCTCCCAGATTTCTATTTGTATGTTGTTGCGGTCAATTACTTTAAGTAACTGAACGTTTGTCCGGTTGGGAAAGAGATCTGTGTAGTTCTCGATTACCGGACCCAGTTTGCGGGCCAGGGAATCTGAAATTTTATCTAATGGCAGGACGACGTGGGGATTGCCTACTGTCGCCGCACAAAAAGTGTAGTCTTTACCTTCGAGTTGGATGTGTTCGTTGATCACTTCCCTTGGCGGTCCGGTGACCGGGATGACATCGGAATGAAACCGGACCTTGCCCATCTCGACAGTTATCAGCCCAGTTTCACGAACGACACATTCAACCACCCCCCCGGCTGTTTCCACTGTGAATGGAACTGTTTTCTCAACGTGACCGCAATCCAGCAGATAGCGGACAAATATACGCAAGCCATTGCCACTTTTTTCGGCTTCACTGGCATCTGGATTGTAGATGCGCAGGCCAAACTGAGCCTTATCGGAATTTAATGGTCCGTAAAGGATCCCATCTGAGCCGAGGCCGTAGTTGCGGTGGCAGATGGTGCGAATTTCCTTATTAGCAGGTAATCGCGGTTCATCCCTGGGGTCGAGGACGAGATAGTCGTTCCCAAGGGCGTGATATTTGGTGAAATTCATTCAGGGCAGCTTGCGGGGGTGCTTCATTTTTTCAACGGCATTGTTGCCTGACCGGGCGACTTTGTCATCGTAAACGAGTGAATGACAAACTTTGCGGCATATGGATCGATGATACAGGTAAGGCGCACTGCTCATTAGCAAAGCCAGACGGAGAGCGAGTTGAAGTTACCGATCATTATCGGTCATTTGCCTGGGCAAAACAGCTGGCTGTAATCAATGGTGTCGAAGGTCATGAACTCAAGGGGGAGGGGGCCTTTAAATACCGCCTGGATTGTGATTCGCCCGTGATTTGGCGTGAGTTGCTCAACGACAAGAGATTCCAGGCTGAAGCGGTCCGGCCACTGGAGAGCCAGTATCTGCTGGCAAGGCAGCAACGGATGTTCGGCGATATGCTGTTTACTGATTTAAAGCGCTGTGTGATTGACATTGAAACAGCCTGCGTGTCACCGGGTGGTTTCAGTAATCCGAGAGAGAAAGAGGACAGAGTTCTCGCGATTGGCCTATTAATGACAGATGCCACTGAGCCAGAATATCTCTTACTTGAAGAAGGAACCGATGTAGCCGAGCGGGCACTGCTGAAACGGTTCAATGAGCGTTTGGCAGAGATTGATCCGGATGTGATCGAGGGTCACAACATTTTTTCCTTCGACCTGGATTACCTTGGAAAACGACTACAGCGTTTCAAACTTAAGCGTGGCTGGGGACGCTTTGGTCAGGAAGCGACTTTTCGAAAAAGCCGGTTACGGGCAGCCGAGCGCTGGATTGACTACATGAGGTGCGACATCCCGGGTCGCACGGTCTTTGACACCCTCTTGGCGGTGCAAATTTATGATGTGTCGACCCGGGAACTGTCCTCCTATGGTTTGAAGGATGTGGCGGTATATTTTGGGATTACGCAGGAGGAGGATAAGAGGACTTATATCGCTGGGGACAGGATCCAGTACATGTTCGAGGAGAATCGTGAGCGATTCCTTGCTTATCTGGGTGACGACTTGAGGGAGACGCGAGGTATATCCGATCTTCTGTTGCCGACTTATGTAGCACAAGTGCAGAACTACCCGATGGTATTGCAGGAAGCCTGTCTGAGGGGAACTGCACAGAAAGTCGACCAGATGTTGCTGGAGAAATATTACGCTGCCGATGCCGCCCTGCCGGATTACCCTGAGGTAAGCGGGTATGAAGGAGGTTTCACAAAAAGTTATGCCACGGGCGTATTCAAGCAGGTATTACATTTTGACGTTGCATCACTGTATCCAAGCCTGCTGATGTCGATCGGGCGGAATCCTCAGCCTGACCGGTTGGGCATTTTCATACCGCTAA
>CAYQCG010000089.1:0-7197 GCA_964415925.1 uncultured Puniceicoccaceae bacterium
ACGAGTTCCATACCATCCAGTGCGGATGTAGTTGCCATGATCGAGGAAGTAATCCCGGGTGAGGTTGACAGGCGTTGTATCACCGGTTGCCTCTTGCCAATCCTGCATAACAGACCTCATTTTTTCCAGCACATCCTGTCTGTCAGGAACGGATGCCAGATTCTGAAGTTGTTCAGGATCGTTCAGACAGTCGTAGAGTTCTTCTTTGGGCCTGGGTGTCACGAATATATCTGCCTGTATAGCGCTCAATTCTCCCGACGCCCTTAACTCAAGCAAATCCTCGTGAGAGGGGCTACCGACGGAATCGGTCGGTCCGATCTGTGGTTTCCATGGTCGCGAATTGATAATATACATATAACGCTTGTCACGAACCATACGTTCGTGGGCCTCATAGTCGTGCCAGTTGTGTTCAGCAAAGACATAATTGCGGTGCTTGCGGTCAGAGTCATCCAGTAATCGCATAAAACTGCGCCCCTGGAATTGTTGGGGAGTTGCAACGTCTGCGAGATCAAAAATAGTGGGGGCAATATCGATGACACTGAGTAATGCGTTGCAAACGGAAGCTCGATTGATTCCATCCGGCCAGTGGACAATGAAAGGGCTTTTCATCCCACGGTCATTCACGCGTGTTTTACTATGCGGAAAAGGACGTCCGTTATCCGCCATAACGATAATAATTGTGTTGTTGAATTCGGCTTGTGCCTTCAGGACTTCGATTACCTCGCCAATCCGGTGGTCAAAGCGCTTCACTTCATCGTAATAATGTGCGAGGTCCTTTTTTGTATCCGGTGAATCCACGAGATAATGCGGGACTTTGAGGTTTTCGGGGTCATGGGTGCCGGCAAACTCATTCGGGCCCCAGCCACGGTGGGCATCGCGCGCTGCGAGCCAGAAAAAGAAGGGTTGGTCCTGTGGTCTCTCTTCTACAATGCTTACCCAGCTTTCCGATCCACTGGTGCCAATTTCCCTGCTTTCTCGCGAGATCTTATCAAAGCCCCGTTCGGCATATGCGCCCATATGGAATTTCCCCGCCTGGGCAGTAAAATAACCTGCCTTCTGTAAGATTTCGGGTAGCGACAGCATCCATTCCGGTGGTTCGGTATGGAGTTCTGCAGCGCCTGTATTATGAGGGTAACGTCCCGTCATAATAGAATTTCGGCTGGGACTGCATGAACTGGCGGTCAAGTATGTATTATTAAAACGGATACCGTCTGCGGCCAGCGAGTCTATGACCGGCGTATCCACATTGGGATCACCGTAACATCCAAAATCATCCCAACTGACATCGTCTGCAATAAAAATGATAAAGTTGGGACGGTCATCTGCATTCAAGGAAACACTTAAAATAAGGAGCAGGGCTATTTGTAGTGATGGTTGGAACTTCATACACTGAAGTGTTGAAAAATTTACCATACTGTCCAGAAGCGACGGTCTTTATTTATCGGGAAAGTTCCTTGCCTATGCGCCTCAGGTAATCAAAGGAATACAGTCCGGTATTATGACCGTCACTGAAGGTGAAGCGCAGGGCATAGTTCCCGACAGGTTCCCAGTCCGTCACGGTGATATCGGGAAACTCTGTTCGGGAGTCACCTCCGCGGATACGGCCAAAAAGATCCGGTTCGCCGACATTCTCCGCACTTGGGCTGAGGGCGCGCAGTTGGTCCATTGGCAGATAATCCTCACGGCCGTCCTGCCAGCGAATTGCTACCATATTGCCAACCAGCTGAATGTTTTCAGGTTTCTCCATCGTCTTCCTTTTTCTTCCTTTTTTGTGTGCCAAGGAAAATATTGATCTGGGCATCCTGCAGGTTCAATTTCTTCTGGGCAAAACGTAATGCCTTGGCAGTGGAGATAGTCGGGTTTTTGGGATCGTCCATGAAAATAAAATCCCGTCCAATCACATCGATCAAACCTGCCCGCTTGAAGATACGAATGGCGTCAATCCGGGCTTCCGAAACAATCAGGTAGCGTTCACGTGAATTGAGGTAATTCGTCAGTTCCTCCAGGGCGAGGACACTGGTTGCATCGAGGTGGTGGGCATTACGCATTTTCAGGACTACGACCTTCAAATTTGGATCTTCCGCGGTGCGGCGCAACTGGTCGCGGAAGAGGTCTGCGGCACCGAAAAACAAGTCACCTTCAACGTGGACGATTGAAATGGATGGAGCGGAACGTTCACCACCCTTGGCCAGAGGGCTTAGCGATCCGGCTTCACCGGGAGAATATTCCACCAGTTCGGGAATCGCGGCCTTACGCAGAAATAGAATTATAGAAGTTCCTGCACCAACCAGAACAGCAAAGTCCAATCGGACTAATAACGCCAAGCCGAAGGTGACAACGAAGACAATGGCATCGGATTCTGTAGATTTCAGGACAACTCTCAGGACATGGCGGTTAATCAAGGAAAGTCCGATCGTGATAACCAGTACCGCCAAGACACAGACAGGCACGTAACCGATAAAGGGACCGAAGACAAAGGCACCCACTGCGCAGAGTAAACCGGCGATAACCGAAGCCATAGCGGAATGCGCGCCACTCTCTGCGTTCAGTTGCGACCGGGTCAGTGAACCGGATGCGGGCATACCGCTGCCAAAGGCACAGGCAAGGTTTGCAATCCCGATGCCATACATCTCCTGGGCGGAGTTGAAGCGCTCACCTGCTTGCGCCGCAAGGGATTTACCGATGGACATACCCTCAAGCAGGCTCAGGAAAGCGATGACGAGAGCCGTGTTGGCCAGAAGGCCTATCCACTCGCCATTGAAGCGCGGGATGGTCAGATTCCAGGTTGATGCGTCGATCGAATAGAGTAACTGCAAGGGTTTGCCGGTTTCCGGAAAATGCTCAAGCAATGCATTGATTCCGACGGCTGCGATGGACATCAGGACAAGCGTAATCGCAACATTGGGAAGAGTTTTCCAGAAGCGATTCATGAGAAAATAAGTTCCGCCGGTTAGCAAACCCAGTGTAATGGACGGCCATTGGGAAGCCGGTAAATTCTGAATTGTGAGCCAGGCTACATCCAGGAAGGCGGAACCACGGGGGATTTCGAAATCAAATCCAAGGACCTTCCGGATCTGGTTTAAAATAATATAGAAAGCCGCAGCAGTGAGGTAGCCGGTTACAACGGATCTGGAGATGAACTGGGTGAGGCTGGCAGCACCCAGCAATGCACCCAAAATAAGGAAGACACCGGCCATGAGAATTGCCAGTGGCAGCATCGCCACCTTGGTTTCTTCCGTCACACCCAAGCTGAGAAATGCCCCAAAGAGCAGGACCGAGGTCGCGTTGGTCGGACCCAGGATGATGAAACGGGAACCGGAAAAGAGCGGTCCAACCACCGCAGCAATCGCTGAACCATATATTCCGTACTGGATTGGCAGTCCCGCAATAGCGGCGTAAGCTATACCTTGCGGAAAGGCAAAGAGCGCGACATTCAAACCGGCTTTGGCATCCGGCGCGGCATTTTCGCGAGGGTAGCCACGCAAAAGCCTGTAAACCGGAAAGAAGTCGAGCCGATTGAGATTTGCGAGCCGCGTTGTTGCCCTGCTTATGCGCCTGAGTGCTTTCAAAACTTGTCAGTAGCGTTACCTCTACGTAGCTTTGTAAATTATTGAGGCAACGTAAATCAGGAACTTGCGGAGATTATCCGGGAAACTTGAATGTATTATGCTCCTAATTGTCTTTAAATACCTGACGACAGCAGCAATTATAGTCCTGGTATCTGAAATTGCCAAACGCAATGACAAGCTGGGGGCACTGGTTGCCTCACTACCGATTGTCACAATCATGGTGATGATCTGGTTGTTCGTTGAAAAGCAAGGTGCTCCAAAAATAGCCAAACACGCTTATTATTCATTCTGGTATGTGCTTCCGACATTGCCTATGTTTCTTCAGCTTCCCTACATGCTGCGCAAAGGCTTCGCTTTCTGGCCAACCTTGGGAGTATCGCTTTTCTTAACACTCGTCAGCTTTATGCTTATCGTTTTCATTGCCCGGCGCTTCGGCGTGGAATTGATCCCATGACTGCAGCTATCGTTTATTTGCTCGCCGTCCTGAGTGCAAATTTAACGGCCACCCTTTTTATTCCCTTTCCTCTCTTCGGACAAGTGGCAGTCGGTACCTTAATCTTTGGGATTACTTTTACCCAAAGGGACCGGATGCATTACAAGGGCAGGCGATTTGTTTACAAGGTGATCGCTTTGAGCGCAGTCCTGACGCTTATCCTGCTGATCTCTTGCAAGTATATCTGGGGTATGCCTTTTGTGAAGCTGCTCAATTCCAATGGCTGGGAGTGGTGGGCGGATGGAATGTCATTGCTGGTTGCCGGTGGCTGGCGTGTATTCCTGGCATCCTTTCTGGCAATCTTGATTGCCGAAAGCACTGATACGGAAATTTACCACGCTTTACGCCACAAGAGTTGGCTGGGCAGGGTTTTCCGGTCCAACGCAGTCAGTATCCCTGTGGACTCTGCATTTTTCAACCTTATTGCCTTTGCAGGTCTGTTTGGCTGGCTGGAGCTGTTATCCATCATCTTTGGCGAAATTGTGACCAAATTCTCGGTGGGGGCAATCTACGCACTGCTCAGGCCTGCGCCCCACTTAACGGAGAGGTTTCAGAGCAGGCATAATTTTTTGTAAGGTATATTCTCACTGCACGTCTTTACAAAAGCATAACACAGAATAGGATTAATCTATCATGTCATTATCTACACGTATTGAACTCGATCACACAAAACGTGAATTTTTGCCATTCAGATTGCAACGCTTGATGGAAACATGCTTTGGCCAAGGATCCGGCGAGAAGCTTTGCATTCTTATCGACCTGCCGAACCCGGAGGATATCAAAGACTTTCGATTTCTCCAGGATCCTACGCTCTCGATTCAGAACTATGGGCACAAGATCTTCTATGAAGGCTTTAAGAATGGCGGCCTGGAGGAGATGAACTACACGGCCGGTGATATCTATGCCTACAAGGAAACGGGTGGCAGCAATGTTGATATCGATGATGAATGTTATGACCCGGAAGGAAATAAACTCAGCCTGGATCGTGATATTTATCCTGAATATCAGTTGATACTCGCTGTCACAACTTTCTCTGCAACAGCACCCCTTACAGCCAAGGCGAAAGAATACGGTTTTCGGGGAGCCACCCTCCATGGTTTGAACCAGATCATTGTGGATACGGGTTTGTCTGTCGATTACAACGAGGTTTCCGCAGATGCAGAAAAACTGCGTTTGGGACTGACCAGAGCTGACTGGTTCGAAATTGATTTTGAGTGCGAAGGTCAGGAAACAACACTCCGCCTCTACACTAACCGTCAGGAAGCACAAAAAAGCCATGGCTTGTGTCCTCCCGGCAAGCCGGATGTGGCAAACCTGCCCGCAGGCGAGGTCTATTTCGTGCCAGAATCCGCAGAGGGAAAATTTCCCTTCAAATATGACGAGGAGACGGTTGGCCTTTTACACGTCACTGACGGTAAAATAATGGAATCCACTTTGATTTACGGAGATTATGAAAAGATAGCCGATCACAATAAACGGCTTAAGGAAGATCCCATGATCGGCGCACTGGGTGAGCTTGGATTCGGCACGCAGGTGTTGCCGTTCAGCGGCCGGGATATTCAGGACGAGAAGATCCTCGGCACCATCCATATTGCAACCGGCCGAGATGATCATCTGGGCGGGAAACTAACCCCCGATCTCTTTAAGACCAAATTGAATGCATCGCATGATGATGTGCTTTATGCACCTCACAAGACGCCCGAGGTTCGCGTACCTGAAGTCAGGATGCACCGTGATGGCGAGACGACCGTCCTGATGGGAGGATATAAGCCGGGTCAATACATGATCGACCTTTTAGAAGGAGAAGCATAACTATTATTCATGTCTAATTTTACCTACGAGTCAGAGGAGATACTTGCACAGTATCTCCTCTTTCATTATGGCACACCAGAGCAGCAAATGCCCTGGGACTTTGGCCCGACAGATGGACTGAATTTTCCTGCTAGGTGTGCTGAGACACTCGATACAGGGTCAATTCCGGCGGACGCCCGTGCCCTTGATTTAGGTTGTGCAGTCGGGCGTTCAACATTCGAGCTAGCCCGCTATTGCCACGAAGTGATCGGCATCGACTATTCCCACAGCTTTATCAAGGCGGCAGAAGAAATTTCCAAGGGACCCTTACCGTACACGATTAAAGAATCCGGTGCGATCGTGACACCCGCTATTGCAAATGTGCCGGACAATGTGGATGTTTCACGGGTGCGTTTCAGGCAGGGTGACGCTCAGCACCTTCCTGAGGATCTGGGCAGTTTTGAAGTTGTGATTGCCTGCAATCTTCTTTGCCGGTTGCCGGATCCGCAATGCTTCCTGGAAAGACTTCCGAACTTGGTAAAGAAAGGTGGACAGCTTCTCTTTACGACGCCTTGCACCTGGCTGGAGGAATATACGCCGAGAGCGAACTGGATCGGGGCTACCCCTGAGAAAGGCGAGACATTTATCGAGCTGCAGAAGAGACTTCAGGATCATTTTGATCTTCGTAAAACCCTCGAGATTCCTTTCCTTATCCGGGAACATGCTCGCAAGTATCAGTGGAGTGTGGCCCAGGGATCATTGTGGATACGTCGGTAAATCGATGTATATTTAGGGCTTGCGCTTGGTTTTACATAGTCCAGAATGACAACTTCAAACTAAGTTAGAGCAGCCTTGCAGGATAGGTGAAACCCGTAGTGTCCGAAACTTCTTTTGTGAATTCTCGCCCTATGTCCGGATAGGATCCTTCCCACATGTCTGCACGTTTATGATTGGAAAGGTTTAGATAGTTAGATGGAAAAAAAAGTATTCGTGGGTAATATCCACTTTCAAGCCAGCGAAGATGATATTCGCGAGCTGTTTAGCCAATGCGGCACGGTTGAGGAGGTAGTCCTCATCAACGATCGCGAAACCGGACGCCCGCGTGGTTTTGGTTTCGTAACCATGAGCACTGGAGAAGAAGCTGAAGCGGCCATGAACCGTTATGAAGGTTTCGACTTCATGGGACGCAACCTGAACGTCAAGGAAGCCGTACCCCGCCAGGAAGGCGGCGGTGGCGGTGGTGGCGGAGGTTTCCGCGGCGGCGGCGGCGGTGGCGGTGGCTACGGCGGCGGCGGCGGCGGCGGAGGGGACCGTGGCGGGGGCGGCGGTCGGGGAGGGTATCGC
>CAYQCG010000090.1:0-7086 GCA_964415925.1 uncultured Puniceicoccaceae bacterium
TGCCACAGGCGATGAAGGTAAGCTCTGATCCCTGTCCGGCTGCCAGCATCATCAAACCCATAATGCTCTTGCCGTTAACCTGTTCACCATCCTTTTCTACGTATACATCTGCCGGATATTTATTCGCAACCCGGACGATCATTGCCGCGGGCCGGGCATGGATTCCCATCTTGTTTTCCACAATCAAGTCCGCCTGATGCGTGGTTCCTGGGGGTCCGTTTTCCTTTTGCGTCGCTGGCATATACGTAAAGATATGGTGCTCAATAAATAAGGTTGCTTGCTAAAAATCGTCAAGGTTAAACCGTTGGTCAGTCAATTCTCTCCCAACTGGTCATGGCCGATTCTTCACTGATAAAATCGGACTGATAGCTCCAGAGTTGAGCATAACGTCCACCGGCGGCAATCAGAGAGTCATGTGTTCCTTGTTCTAGGATTTCTCCCTGATCGAGAACCACGATCTGATCCGCTTTTCTCACTGTCGACAATCGGTGGGCAATCACCAGTAAGGTACGGTTCACCATCAAAGTTTCCAAAGCGTCCTGTATCGCCCTTTCGGTCAATGTATCTACACTGGAAGTGGCTTCATCCAATACGACAATCGGCGGATCTTTCAGGAGCACTCGGGCAACCGTCAGTCGCTGTTTCTCACCCATGGACAAGCGGATACCCTTTTCTCCAATCTGTGTGTCCAGCACATCAGGCAGTTTCTGCACAAATCCCCATGCATGGGCTGCGTCAAGTGCTTCAATCAGCTGCTCCTCGCTGGCTCCCGGATGAGCCAGACGCAGATTATCCCTGACCGTCCCCTCAAATAAGAAGGGATCTTGGGCGACAAACCCAATGTGGGAGCGTAACTCAGTTAGATTGAGATCCCGGACATCCACCCCCTCAATCTTTACAGAACCCTTAGTTACATCATAATATCGTAACAATAGGTTGGCAATGGTGCTCTTCCCGGCTCCGGTGTGACCCACCAGTGCAGTCGTTTTCCCGGCTGGCAAAGTAAGATCCAGGTTTTTGATGACAACTTCTCGGTCAGGGTAGGCAAAATCGACATTCTCATAGCGGACTTCCACACAGTGTTTCACCGGGAAATTCTTGGGATTCTCCGGGTTTTCCACTTCGACCGGATGATCCAGTATTTCGAAAACGCGGCGGCCACTGGGAATAGCTGCTGCGATGAGGTGATTCAGGCCATGCATACGGCTGAGAGGCTCATTCAGCATGATCACGAAGAAAAAGAACGCAACCAGGTCGCCGACGCTGAATTCACTCCCTGTAGCAAGGAAATAGCCACCAAATCCTACTACTGCAACCATGCCCAGACCCTCGATGAAGCTGACCGTGGGGCCGTGTATACTCCACCGGAACATGGCTTTGAGTGTGCGTTTTTTAAGCTCTTGTGAGATCCGGTTAAAACGCTCGCGTTCACGCTTCCCCAGGGCAAAACTGTGAATTAGACGATTGCCCTGGATGTCCTCGACCAGTAAGGCGTTCATTTCCCCTGAAGCCTCCCGCACCTTCTTCCAGTTCTTACGGGTGGATATCGAATGCCAGATTGCAAGTGCTATAACGATTGGCAGGGGGACAAGGACGATCCAGGCAAGTCCCGGTTCCATCCAGAAGAGCGCTGAGATGATTCCTATGATCATCAGTATCGCGCTGGTGCCCTGTTCCGTGCCGTCAAGTAGTGCTCGTTCTACATTCATGACATCCTCTGTGACCCGCGAAGCGATTTCCCCGCTCTTCCGCTTGTCGTAGAAGGAAACCGGTAGGTCCAGCAGCTTGGAGTGCAGGTCGCGCCTTAAATCGAGTAATACGCGCTGTTCAGTTATATTGTTGATACGAATACGGAAACTATTGAGGATTTCAGTAAATAAGTACAAGAGGGCGACATAACCTGCACCTACCCAGAAATCCCGGACCGCAGAGTTCTCGCTCAGGTTGTTCAAGACATCCCTCACCACCAAAGGAATTAGTATGCCGGTAATGGTACTGCCGATAGCCAGAGCCAAAGTAGCGTAAAAAAGCCACTTGTGTCGGAAAAGATAACTGGATACGCGCCAAATGATATTCATATGTAAAATCTACAGTATGGGAAGAACTTGAAAGCCTACACTTTTTTACAGATAGTCAAAAGTTTAGTCGTTTACTATAGCACAGTTATGCCTGAAAACACGAACGAAGAGGAACTCGGACCGACCGGATCCATTTGCCACGACCTGCCTTCACCGTATATACCTGACAAGGAGACTGGATTGCTGCATCTCCCTCGTTTTATTGCCAAGATACGTAAACACCTCAAAGGGGAATTGCCCGGAAGTTACCAGCGTAATTTCTGCCGGGGATTCGATCGCTTCCTCTGCATGCATTTAGGGATCGATCCTGAGCAAGTTGTTGAGGCGGTCAGGGATTCAGGGCAGGACGAACAACTTCTGCAGGAGAAGCTGCGGGCGATTTTTCCGGCGGACTGTAAGTGCTTCAAGTGGAACCGGGAATTGGTCCAGAAAGGAATGAGCGAAATGGGTCAGGAGACACTCGATAAAGCTAAACGTGCGATGAGTATTGAGGATCGTAGGGATATCCTTTCGTTCGCGGATATTATCGAAATTGACGAGGGTCGAATCCAGTAGTCAAGGATTGCATTTCACCGTTTTCCTTCGTAAGCTTTTCATATCAAAAGAGGGACGTCATGGAAGATGTTCGGTTGCGGCGCAGGTGCCGCGCTGTGCGTATCTCTTTTTGCGTTTTTCATCTACCAAACCCGATCCTCTCCAGGTTATCCGGGGTCAGGCCTCGCCCCAAAAGAAGCTGAACGCCGGTTCATCATCAATTCCCTGGCAAGCCAGTGGGAAGGTGATCCGACAGGAAATCCGGTTTATGACGCGCTTTCAGCAGTTTTGCGGATAGATGATTCGAAAGAACGCGAATATAAGATGAAAGAAATCGTTACCTCCATGGACTTGAAGGAGGTTGCCCTTGCTATGCGCTTACTCGACACCGTCGAATTGGCAAACAATGGGCTGCCGCTTCTCGTAAGATGGCTGGAACTGGACCACCGCAGCGCTGTAGCACATATCAATTCGACAACTTCAAGACTTGAAGCCGATCTCATTCTATATCGTGCACTTGAAGAATGGTCTAAAGATGATCCATGGGCAGCCTACAACTGTATACTCGAAAATGAGTCTATCCTGTTTCCGTCGACAGGGACTGGAGTCATCAGGGCGGTTATCAATACATGGTATCAGAGCGACAAGACGGGTGCTCTGGAAGCAGTTCTCAATTTACCCAATGAGAGAGGTTTGCAAGAGGCCGCTATGACAGATTTGGCCTATTACTTATATCCTTTTGATCGTAATGAAGGCGCGGGATTACTGCAGCTTTTAAGTTCAGTTGCGAACGATCCATACAGGTTGGAATTAGTTGCCAATGGATGGTCGGAAAGGCAACCCGCTGCTGCCGCAGATTTGTTTTGGACGCTGGATCATACTGAGCGCAGAAGTAAGCACATGGAGGTTATTTTTGAGAGATGGAAGTCGCAAAACGTTTCGGCTGCAGCCGATTGGCTAGCGGATAAGGTTCCCCATCGTGATCTCGATCCTGCCGTCAGGGGAGTTGTCCTGGAAACTCTAAGCCAGAACCCTGTTGAAGCATTCTATTGGGCTCAGTCAGTCGAGGATATAACAGAACGGGAGACTCTGACATTGCTGGTGGGTCGACAATGGATGAAGCAAGAACCTCAGTTGGCCAGGTCTGTCATCGAACAATCAAGTATTTCTCCAGGCGTGAAAAGCACCCTGCTCCCGAACCAGAATTTAAGAAGATACGAGGCCGCAAGTTCTGCCGGGCAGGTGATTGCTGTTCCGGCCGGAGAGAGTGTTCAGATAATTGCTCCCGTCGAGGGTGTCCAATACCGCATTGTTGAATCTGATCCGGATCGTCCACTTACAGAAGAAGAGCAACGCCTGATCGAACAGGCAGTCGACGAAGCATTAATCACTCAGGGTCAATAGCGCGGAATCGATGGATCGATTTCCTTCGACCAAGCATCAATTGAACCTTTCATGTTCGTGGCATTCTCAAAGCCTTTTTCACGTAGAAATTTGGCTGCTCTCAGGCTCCTCCCGCCATGATGGCAGTATATGATAATCGTTGCGTCCCTTGGCAGGTTTTCGTATCGCTGTCCAAGTTCACCCAACGGTATATGTATGCTACCATTTATTTGACAGATGGCGACTTCATGTGGTTCACGGACATCAAGTAAAACAGGCCGTGGCTCTTGTCTCAGCCACTCGGCGGCTTGTTTGACACTGATTTCAAGCGGACAATCACTCATAAGATTCAACATTTCCGGTTCACAGCTCCAGGCGTAGGCATTTGCATCCAAAGTCTTGATTCTTGGACTTTCACCACACACCGGGCAAGCAGGATCGCGTTTCAGACGCAGGCTTCGCACATTTGCCGTGAGGGCATCAATGACCATCAATCGCCCCGACAGGCTTTCTCCTGCTCCGGTTAGGTATTTTATTGTCTCCATTGCCTGAAAACTCCCCACCACTCCACAGAGAGCCCCAAACACCCCCGCTTCCTCACAATTGGGTACGCTGCCCGGCGGCGGTAATTCTGGAAACAGGCACCGGTAACAGGGTCCGCCTTTTGCCGGGTGAAAAAAGCTGACCTGGCCTTCGAACTGGAAAATGCTGCCATACACCAGGGGTTTACCCATTAAGACACAGGCATCATTGACCAGATAGCGGGTAGGGAAGTTATCCGAGCCATCAACCACAACATCATAGTCCTTCATTAATTCCTTCGCATTACCTGCATCGATGGCTACCCGGTGTTCAACTAGTTCAGTGTTGGGATTCAAAGCTGTGAGTTTCCTGACTGCGGAAACGGTTTTTGGGGAATCAATTCCTGTGCTGTCATGCAACACCTGTCGTTGCAGGTTGTGTGCTTCCACCCTGTCGTCGTCCACCAATCCCAGCTTGCCAATACCCGCTGCAGCCAGATATAAGGAAACCGGACTACCCAGTCCTCCCATTCCGATCACCAGTACACTCGTCCGTTTAAGCCTTTCCTGCCCTTCCTTGCCAATTTGGGGAAGGATAATATGGCGGCTGTAGCGTGCCAGTTCTTCTGGTGATAATGCATCCATGAGCATTCATCTATGGAAAACTTGATTGATGAGTTGTTCAAGCCCGTTGACTCGTTTGTCCTGAACTCCTAGATAAGACGCGATGAATCAACGCTATATAGTGATCATGGCCGGTGGCAGAGGTGAACGTTTCTGGCCGCAAAGCCGACTCAGGCGTCCAAAGCAACTCCTGCCTATAGTTGGAGACAAACCTCTTCTGACTCAGACAGTAGAGCGTGTCAGTGGAATCGTGCCATTGGATAATATACTCGTAATTACAAACTCTAAGCAAAGAGGCGCAGTCCTGGAAGTCTGCCCTCAGCTGAAGCCGGAAAATGTCATAGGCGAGCCGGTTGGGCGCGATACCGCCCCTGCCGTTGGATTGGCTACTCTTCTGGTTCAGAGGATGAATCCAAATGCGACTTTTGCGATGTTACCTGCCGATCACTATATCGTGAATATGGATGCATACTCAAAGGAACTGACGGCAGCATTCGAGGCGGCAGAACAGCATGACGCGCTCGTAACCATGGGCTTACATCCAACCAGTCCCGCCACCGGATACGGATACATTCATCGGGGGGGAAGTGCCGGCCATCTCAATGGCAGCAAAGTGTTCAAGGTGGCGGAATTCAGGGAAAAACCGGATTTGGAAACAGCTCAGAAATATCTGGATTCCGGTGAATATTACTGGAACGGAGGCATGTTTATTTGGCGGGTAGAGGTCGTTTCCAGAGCTTTTCAGGAGAATGTTCCGTCACTCTGGAAAGCCCTGCAGCAAATCAGTAAAGGTCTTGAGGACGGCCAGTCCATGGAGTCGGTGCTGTCTGATGTTTATCCGAATCTCGAGAAGATCTCGATAGATTTCGCCTTGATGGAAAAGGCCAAAAACGTGCTTGTCGTGGAATCCTCTTTTGACTGGGACGATGTCGGCGAATGGACTGCCCTCGAGCGACATTACCCTGCCGATGACAAAGGTAATGTCACCCGTGGTCAGTCTCTCCTGCACGGTGCAAAGGGGAACCTTGTGGTCAGTCCCCAAGACCGCTTGACGGTCATTATTGGAACAGACGATCTCATTGTTGTGGAAACGGAAGACGCCACCCTTATCTGTCCCAAATCCAAGTCACAGGAAATTAAAAAGGCCGTCAGGGAAATCAGTAAGAATCCGGACTGGAAACATCTGGTATAGACTTGAACATTCTCGGGATAGATTACGGTACAAAACGCATAGGCTTAGCCTATGGTGATGAACTGGGTGTAGCCGTACCTGTTGAATCGATACCCGTAAAGAGCCATGCCCAGGTCATGGAAGATTTACAGAAGCAGATTGAGAAACGGAATATAAGTGCGTTGGTTATCGGCTATCCATTAAACATGGATTCAAGTGTCGGTTTCAAGGCGAAGGAAGTGGATGCTTTTATCACCAAACTCGAAAAATGCTTTGGTTTACCTGTCTATAAGGCAGATGAAAGACTGACGACACAGCAAGTTGAGAGTGATCTTCGTTCCCATGGCCGTAAGACTAAAACAGATCGTAAAGTCCGTGCCAGCGGGGAAATTGATTCACGCGCTGCTGCTCTGATATTACAGGATTACCTCGATATCCGGTTTCCCGCATCATGAAGGGGCAAGCACAACGCTGGCGCGGTACTATTGCCTACGATGGGACAGGCCTGTTTGGATGGCAAAAGCAACCGGGCGGCAACACCGTGCAGGATCATCTGGAAGTCCGGCTTGCTGAAATATTCAAAACATCCATACGCACTGTGGGTAGCGGGCGAACGGACAGTGGTGTTCATGCCAAGGCTCAGGTATTCCATTTCGACGCAGACTGGCAACACCCGGCATCCCATTTACTGCGCGCCTTACGTAGCGGGTTCCCTGCTGGCATACTGATGCGTTCGATCAAGAAAACCGCATCTGATTTTCATGCGCGCTACTCT